>CAZYBA010000011.1:1253-22978 GCA_964646105.1 uncultured Armatimonadia bacterium | reverse complement strand
GATATTTCAACTATGACCACCATGGAAACCAATTCTGTCGTCAAGGCCCCCGGCCTGCGTTGGAACCCGGCGATGGTGCTCCCAGCCGCGGTCTTCGCGGTTTGCCTGACAGCCATCGCCTGGCCGATGCTTGTCTGGTGGAAATGGGAGTACACCAAACCGGAGACCTACTACGGCTTCGCCACGTTTGTGCCGTTCATCGTCGCGTTCATGGTCTACGCCAAGCGTCGATCCTTCGTGGAAACACCGATCAAGGTCTTTGTTCCCGCGTTGATCCCCACCGCCCTGTTCGTCGGTTTGCTGGTAGTCGCGGTCAAGCAGGAAATGCAGGCGGTCATGTCCGGCGCATTCCTCCTGACCATCGCGTCCGCAGTCTGGTTCCTCGGCGGAACCCGCATGCTGAAGGGGCCGGCGTTCTTCCCCCTCCTTTACCTTTGGCTGATGGCGCCCCTGCCGGGTCCGGTCCTCAACGACATGACCCTCGGCGTGCAAGGCTTCTCCACCATCGGAGCCGCCCAGATACTCAAGCTGATCTTCTTCGGCGGGGCACGTCAGGACGGCAACATGATCTACCTCGAGCACTATGTCCTGCACGTGGACGTTCCCTGCTCCGGGTTCAAGCTGCTGCTGACGTTGCTGACCTTCGCCAGCGCGTTCGCCTACCTCACCGACACCACACTCCTCAAGCGCTGGTCGCTCTTCCTGATCAGCCTTCCGCTCAGCGTGTTCGTGAACTCCATCCGTATCGCCATGATCGGCATCGCCGGGGAAGCATTCGGAACATCCGCCGCGGTCACATTCCATGACTGGAGCGGCATGATTTCGCTGGTGCTCTGTGCGTTCTTCCTGTTCTCGATTGCAAAGGCTCTGAAATGCAAAACCTTCGCGGGTCATCCTATCTTCTAGCATTGGTCGGCATCGTCGCCTGGGGCTTTTCCCTCATCTGGCAGCCGCCGGCCCCGCCGCGCTACGAGGGCCTCGGCAAGGTCGAAGCCAACATCCCGACGGCCCTGATCGGTTACCAACGCGGTGACGAGCGGGTGCAATCCAAGCGCGTGCTCGACCAGTTGGCCGCCGCCGACATCGTCTCGTTCCCCTACACGTCACAGACCGGATGGTTCGATCTCACCCTGATCGGGGGCACCGACCGCAGCGCACTGCACGACCCGCGTTCCTGTCTGGTCGGCGCCGGATGGAAAATCGTCGGCGACCGTGAGGAAACACTGCCCGGCACCGATGTCCGCTTCCGCCGTGCGGTCGCCACCGGAGGATCCGACGACGCCGACTACGAGTTCCTGTACGTCTATGTCGTCGGCGACAAGACCATCAACCATGTCACCCAGATTCGGGCCCAGATGCTGATGTCCGCCCTGATCGGGCGGAAGAACACCCCTGTCTGCTTCGTTCGTTTCCAACGTCCGATTCCGAAGGACGGCACGGACGATCCGATGGAAGCACAGCGTTTCCGCGAGTTCGTCGCCCAGATGTGGAACACATTGAAGGTGCCCGGAAACATCTGAACATCGGCTGCGAAGCGAAGTCGCGTCCCCCGGCGTGCACTGCGAACGTACCGAGACCGCAAAGGCTGCACCCGAACACGGGAGCAGCCTTTTTGCACGTCTGGATGGCCGATCGACGACTCGCCGGAAATCCAGGCGCCAACGGCTACCGTTGTCGATCGCTCGCCGGGCTCTCCATCGACCGGTCCCGAGGCGGTGCATTCCTCGATTCGACCCAGGGGACGGTGTGGTTTGCGACCCCGTGGCGGCGGATTTCAGGCGGCTTAACCGGTTCGTCGGACACGAACAAGCCGCATCCGTCGCCGGATGCGGCTTGTTCTCGAATCCACCTGCACGGAGCCTCTGCCGCGGGCGCCCGGGAACGCCGGACGTTTCGAACCGAGTGCCTGATCGACTCTATGCTGCGGGGACGCTCACGAGGGAAGGGATTCGCCCGCGGCGCGTTCCGCCACCAAGCGATCCTTCAATTGCGCCAGACGGACGGATCGCACCGCACAGATCTCGTCCTCGGTTGCCGGGCTGCCCGCGTGCAGGACACGGTTCTTCGCCACCTTGGCTGCCATCAAGAGTCGGTTTACCCAGACCGGCCGCATTGCGGGAGGGGGAACCGGGCGGTCCAACCGTCGGATCATTTCCACCTCGAGGTCGGTTTGCTGGATCATGCGCTGGAAGAGCAGCTGCCGGGTGAGCCGTTTCATTTCCGGGCAGTGGATGACGGGCTCGCCCCGATAGACATGAATTTGCCCGTAATGTTTGGAGAATTGCAGGCCGGTCCACGAATCGTCCCCGAAACCGTACTGGGTGCCTGGACCGAATTCGACATCGAATCCTCCCAACGCCAGCAGGCTGTCGCGCCGGACCGCGAAGTTGGCACCGACCAGTGTCTCGGTTTCCAATCGGTCGAACTCGGCCATGAACTGCTTGTGCATGTCTTCCATCCACGGTTGGCGCAAGTCGGGATGAAGCAGGATACGACCCTGGACCGCGTGGATCTCCGGATTGGCGAAGGGGGACGTCATGCCCTCGATCCAGTTTGAAGGGACCAGAACATCGTCGTCGGTGAACAGCAGGACGTCGCACCGGCTTTCGCGCATCGCCATGTTGCGGGCCCGTGACTGGCCCTTTTCGGGTTCGATCAGCGGTCGCATCGGAATCGGGGTGTCGCGGTAACGACTCAGCAGTTCCTGTGTCCCGTCCGTGCTTCCGTTGTCGATGACCAGCACCTCGACGGTTTGACCGGACAGCGGCCGACATTGCAGGATCCGGTCGAGTGTCTCGCCGAGGCGGTCGGCCCGATTACGGGTGCAAATGCAAATCGAAACCGATACCGGGGACTTTGTTCCGCGGACGTCAGGATTCATTTCATGGCTCTCCGGATAGTTTTCCGTTTAATTTGGTGTGTCTAAGGTTACACTGTTTGGTGCGCGGTGTGCCGGCAACGGCTCCGTGGCCGTTGCCGGTTCCCGGACCGCAGGATCGTCAACGCCCGAATCGCCTCGGCCACCTAAATTGGTTATTGGTCCGCCGAACGGCTTTCCCCACGGTGTTGCGGCGAAACACCCGGATTTTTGCCATCGGGCATGAATCCCGCCCGGCTTCTTGCCGACAATCGCCAGAGTCATGAAAAAGCGACGGATCGCATTTGTGCTTGACCAGCAGGTGGGCCTCAGGACGTTGGCGATGAACCTGGAACGGTTTGTCGGGGACCACGCGGACTTGGATGCCACGTTTGTGCCGGTGCATTACGAAGCCGACCCCGGCTGGCTCGGGCGCGTTCCCGGTTTGCCGTCCTCCATCCGCGGCACCCTTTCCGCGGTTTCCGAAATCCGGGCCGGTCTGGGAGATGGGGCTCGCTACGACGCTGTGGTCTGGGGAACCTGGGCCGCCAAGTCGGTCCCGGATCTGGTGGAAGCGGCCCCCGCGTGTTTCATCATGGACATGACCCCGGACCAGATGGTTGCCATGGGGCACCACTACGGTTACGACCAGCGCCGTGCCCGATTCCTCGGCGGCTGGAAACGGCGCGCCACCGCGCGCATCTACCGCCATGCGTCCGCATTTTTCCCTTGGAACGAGTGGGTCGGGGCCAGTTTGGCAAGCGACTGGGGTGTGCCGACCGACCGGATTTTCCCCGTCAGTCCGGGAGTCGACACCCGCCTCTTTGCGCCGGCCGGCGACACCCGCGACCCGCGCGACCCGGTGCGCATCCTGTTTGTCGGTGGCGATTTCCAGCGCAAGGGGGGAGACCTCCTGCTGCGCTGGCTCGAGCAGGCACCGGTTCCGGTCGAACTCCACCTGGTCACCCGCGACAAAGTCGACACCGCCGCGCCCAATGTTTTCGTCCACCGCGGGCTCACCAACAACAGTCCCGAACTGGTGCGTCGCTACCAACGCAGCGACGTTTTCGTTCTCCCGACCCGTGCCGACTGCTACTCGCTGGTTTCCCTCGAGGCGATGGCGTGCGGCCTGCCGGTCGTTGTCACCGATCTCGGGGGCATTCCCGACATTGTCGACGAAGGGAAGAGCGGCTACCTGATCGTTCCCGACGACTTTGCGGCGTTGTCGGATCGCCTGAACGCGTTGGTGACTGATCCCGATCTGCGACGGCGCTTGGGCGCGCAAGGCCGGGTCCGCGCGGTAGAGCAATTCGACTGCAGGGCATCGGTCGCACGCATTGTCGAGACCGCCTGCCGCGTCGCCGACGCCCAAACCCGCCGGATCTCGGTGGCCGCATGAGCCGGCAAGTGTCCAACCGATCGTCGCGACGTCTCGGGCTTGCGCTCGAGTACGCGCTCGGGCATGTGACCCATGCTGAAAACCTGAAGCAAATCCTGGCGGACCGTCCGGGAATTGTCCCGCATTATGTGGACATCCCTTACGACGCTGTGCCGGGTGCGTGGGCGCGACTTCCCGGTTTCCGTTCCAACTGGACCCTGCGCGCGTCCACCGCCGCCTATCTGGGACTGCGCAAGGTCGCGCCGTCGTGTGCCGGCCTGTTGTTCCACACGCAGGTCACCTCCGTCTTTTCGACCGGCCTGATGCGTCGTACGCCGGGGGTGGTCAGCCTCGACGCCACACCGCTCCAGTACGACTCCCAAGGGGCGTTTTACGGCCATGCGGTGGGATCTGGTCCGCTGGAGACCCTCAAGTACCGGTTGAACCGGAACGCATTTCATGCGGCACGCAGTTTGGTGACCTGGTCGGAATGGGCCAAGCGCTCGCTCGTGAACGATTACGGTGTGCCGGCGGACCGTGTGGAGGTGATTCCTCCTGGTATTGACGTCGGGCGCTGGGACTTCGGGGATCGTCACGCCAAGGAGACCGTCAACCTGTTGTTCGTGGGGGGCGACTTCTCGCGCAAGGGCGGAGACATTCTGCTGCGGGCCTGGGGACTGTTGCCGGCAACGGTCCGTTCACGCTGCGTTCTCCATCTGGTGACACCCGCTCCGGGAGTCGGGGATGGCGTGGAGGGGGTCGTGGTGCATCGCGGCTTGCGTCCCAACACGCCCGAGCTGCTGCGGTTGTTCCGGGAAGCCGACCTGTTCGTGTTTCCGACGCTGGGCGATTGCCTTCCGTTGGCCATTCTTGAAGCGCTGGCATCCGGCCTGCCGATTGTCACGACATCGGTGGGGGCGCTGGCGGAGGCGGTGGTGGACGGTCGTTCGGGGAGGGTGGTGCCGGCGGGCGATCCGGTGGCGCTGGGCCGCGCGATCGAGGAGGCGGTCACCGATCCTGCACAGCGGTTGCAGTGGGGGCGTGCCGCCCGTGACGAAGCCTTGTCGCGCTTCGATGCCCGTTGCAACTACGGTCGCCTGGCCGACATTGTCGCCGGTGTCGCACCGGTTTCTTCGCGGAGGGCCGCCTGATGCGTGTGTTGATGTGTATTCCGAGTGTCGCCAAGACGGGTGTCGACGACGCGGTGCGTGCGGGCGGGCATCCGACCATGGATTACTACGCGCTGGCCGAGACCTTGCGCGGTGCCGGGGACTCCGTCGAAATACTGGATTTCGCGGCTGTGGACGCCATGCGGGATCCTTGGGTCGATCTGGCGCGTAAACGACTGGGGGGAGACGTCGCCTTGGCGGTCGCGGCATTCCGGCGTCGGGGCGAGTTCGATGCGGTGTTCACAAACAGCGAGAGCATCGGAATCCCGCTGGGGTTGCTGTGGCGTGGCGCAGGACGTCGTCCGTGGCATGTGACGATCGGCCACCGGCTGTCCACGGGCAAGAAACAGGTTTTCTTCAAGACGCTCCAGGCGCACCGTGGCATCGATGTCGTGCTGGTCTATGCCGATTTGCAGTACCGGATTGCGTCGGAACGCCTTGCAATACCGCAGCGGCTATTGGCGCATGTCGATTTCCATGCGGACACGGAGTTCTTCCGCCCGGTTGCGGTGGAGGCGACACAACGTCCGACGGTGTGTGCGGCGGGATTGGAGTGGAGGGACTACCCCACGCTGATCAAGGCCGCCGCCCGGCTCCCGGACATCGACTTCCGCCTCGCCGCAGCGTCACCGTGGTCGAAACATGCCAATGAAACGGAAAAAACTCCTCTTCCGGGCAATGTCGACAGCCGACGTTATGACTATGCCGCACTGCGGGATTTGTATGCGTCGTCGTTCGCGGTCGCTGTGCCGTTGTACGAGACCGACTTCCAGGCGGGGATAACGTCGATTCTGGAAGCGATGGCGATGGGCAAGGCGGTTGTGGTCACCCGGACTGCCGGTCAGACCGATGTGATTGTGGATGGAGTGAACGGATTGGTCGTGCCTCCCGGGGATCCGGATGCCTGGGTAGGTGCGTTGGAACGGTTGCGTGACGACCCGCAGCTGCGCGAGACGCTGGGGTCGAATGCCCGAGAATGGGTGGAACGCAATGCGTCGCTGAGGTTCTGGTCGGAGCAAGTGGCGGGTGCGCTGAAGGGAAATCTTCCGCGCCGCTCGCCGGAGATCGCAAACACGAACGCCGTCCTGTCCGGTGCAGGTTCGGTGCGGGCACTGCCCGTTGGGGAATGAAATGAAACGAGTCTTGGTTGTTTTGCTTTCCTTGGTGGCTGTCGGTTCCAGTCTGGGAATGGTGCTGATGTACCGGCGCTACTCGACCAACCGCCCTGTGGTCCGTTTCAACGGCGGCGAGTTGTCGGTCAAGGACTTCCGCGACCGTCTGGAGATGCTCTCCGGCCAGCAGGTCATGAACAAGATGGTGCTGCGCCGCATGTTGACTTCGGCGGCGAAGAAGGCGGGGGTCGGGCCGAGCAAGGAAGATGTCGATCGGCGGATCGAGTACCTTCGCCGCCGGGATCCCGCCACGATCGGTAACGCCCTGTCCAACCCGACATCGTCGATCATTCTGAAAGAAGATATCGAGACGGACTTGGCGCTCGAAGCGCTGGCCGGTGCCGGTGTCGAATTGACCGAGGCCGAGGTCCAGGGCTTCTACGCCGCCAACAAGTCCCAGTTCGATGCGATGCAGCAGGCAGATACAACCGTCGCGATAACCGGCAACGCAGTGGATGCCGCGAAGGCCGAAAACCTGATGAAGGAGCGTTCCGCCGACGGCAAGCCGCGTTTCGATGCCGGAACCCTCTCGCGCCAGAATCGCATCGAGGTCGTGGGCATCAATGCGAAATTCGATTTCAACTCGATTGGTCCGGACAAGCTGAACGCGCTGAAGGCCATGATTCTCAACCTCCCTGCTGGCTCGGTCCGCACTGCCCAGGTGGCGACGGCGGGACCCCACCAGTTTGTCAGCATCCGCATCGAGCGTGCCAGCCAGGCGGGCGCCCCGGGTTTGAAGGAGATCCGCAAGGAGGTGGAAGCCGCGGCCAAGCTCGCCAAGGCCGGTGGCGGCGATGCCAAGATGCGCACCTTGGTCAAGGTCTTCCAAGAGTCCAAGCCTGAGTTCGAGATGCCGCAGTACGCCCGCTATTTCAAGCAGTTCGACGAATTGTCCAAGAAAATGGATCAACAGTCCAAGCAGCAGGTGTCGGCGAACAACTAGTGCGGATCTTCCGTGCGGGGCCGGTGGTCGCGGGGGGTCCGACTCCCGCGATCCCGGCATTCCCACCGGGTTTGTCCCCGGAGAGCGTACTCGCACGAATGTTGCATGAGGTATGTCATGAATGCGGTTCGAGCGGCCGGGATTGATGCGGTCGGGTTCCGTACGGTTTGAGGAGTGGTGATGAACAGAATGTGTCAATTCGGAACAATCGTATGCGGGGTAGTGATGCTGGCCTCCCTGTGCGCCCCGGTGATGGCCGCGGTGGCGCTTCCGGACGATCCGCCGGGCGCGGCTCCGGCGGCATCGAAGCAGACCGACAACTACCGCGTTGTTCCCGGCGACAACCTGGTCATCAATGTCTTCGAGAAGCCCGAACTCAGCCGAAACCTGCTGGTGCCGCCCGACGGCAAGATCACCTATCCGTTCCTGGGTGAGCTGAAGGTCTCGGGCCTGACGCTCGAGGAAATCCGGCAGATGCTGACCTTGGGCCTGAAGAAGCAACTTGCGAGCCCGCAGGTGAGCATCGAACTGGCCAAGCGTCTCAAGTCGGAAGTGTCCATCCTCGGGGTGGTCCGGAACCCAGGCAAGCAGCCGCTCGAGGACGGTTGGCACCTCCTCGACCTGATCTCCGCGTCCGGTGGCATGAGCTCCAACCGTCCAGAATTGACCCGCGGGACGCTGGTTCGGGGCGACGGCGCCGAGCGGATTCCGATCGACATGGACAAGCTGATGTCCGGGGATCCGGAACAGAACAGACTGTTGCAACCCGGGGACACGTTCCTGATCCGCGAGCAGGAAGCCCGCAATTTCTCCATGATGATCATCGGCGAGGTGAATCGACCCGGATTGGCCGAGGTGCCCAAATCCGGATCGTTCTTCGAAATGTTCGCCGGCATGGGTGGGTTCAAACCGGGAGCGGCGGTCACCAAGGCACGCCTGACCCGCAAGGGCCAGACCGTGGTGCTCGACATGGGCAAGCTGATGGCGGACGGTACGGTCAAGTTGGTCGGTGCCGGCAAGGGCGTCGTGGAACCGTCCAACATCGTGGCCGAGCCCGGCGACATCCTGGTGGTGGAAAAGAACGAGCAGTACTACACCGTGTGGGGCGGGGTAGCCAAGTCGGGACGGGCCGAATATCCCGAAGACACCAAGATCGGGGTCCTGGAAGCGCTCAGCGCCGCCGGTGGACCGATCCCGGTGGCCGACCTGCGCAACGCCGCGATCATGCGCCAGGTCAAGGACAAGGACGAGTACGAGACCATTCCGGTCAACCTCGAGGAACTCAAGCGCACCGCCGATCCGAAGAACGCCCGGTCGAACAAGAAGGCTACGGAGAACGTCCCCGGGCCGCTCAAGGACATCGCGCTCCAACCCGGCGACATCTTGTTTGTCCCGATCAAGGAGACACAGGGTGGTCCGCGCGGATTCGGGCTGCGGGATGCACTGGGAATGCTGCCGTTCCTTCGGTTTGTGGTGAATTGAGAACGGGAAAATGCTGAATTATCAACGCAACTTTATGTTCTACCGGATTCTGGACGGCTTCTTCCGGAACTGGCTTGTCTTTCTGATCACTCTGGTGGGTGTCTCCGGGGTTGTCGCCGTCGCGCTGATCCTGCGCGGTGCCAAGTACTCTGCGGAAGCCACCATCCGTCTGGGTGGTCAGGAAGTGTCCGAACTCAATTCGGCACTGGGCATCGGAATGCGCGGTGTCCGCAATTCCCAAGCCCAAATCAATGCGGTCCGCTTCCAGGACCTGATGCGTGACACCCTCCCCGGAGGATTTGTCGACCGTGTCATCAAGACCGCGAACCTGGCGCAGCCGATCAATACCGATCCCCGTGTGGAGGATCCCCGCTACCGGGAATTCGTCGAGAGCGTCTCGGTAAAGATCCTCAGCGGCTCCGTGATCCGCATCGGCCTCACCTGGCCGCGCAAGGGGGAGTGCGAGAAGCTCGTGGACGCCATGCAGAAGGAATTCATCCGGCAGGCTGAACTCGACAACTCCGCGGCGTCGCAAGGCACCATGGTCTTCCTCGACCAGCAGGTCGAGGTCTTCCGGAAGAAGATGCAGGACTCCGAGAAGGCGTTGGTCGACTTCAAGAAGAACCACTCGGGCCTTCTCCCCGACGCGTTGACCGGACAGATCGACGCCTTGACCACGCTCCGGATGCAACGGGACAACCTGGATATCATCCGTGACGATTCCCGGCTGAAGCTGGAAGCGTTGCGCAAGCGCCTCAAGGAAATCAAGCCGGTGTCGGTTCTCGAGCAGCGTGTCGCCAATGATCCGGCGGTGGGCGAGGTGCGCAGCCTCTACGGACAGCGTGCCGAACGAATCCGGTCCGGATGGCTGCCGTCAAGCCCGATGGTGCAGGAAATCGACGAGAAGATCAAGCAGGTGGAGGCTGACATCCGCAAGCGTGAAACGTCGGATCCGACCCGCTCGCGCAATGTCACCGAGTCGGTCCTCTCCGACAATCCGGAATACCGCGACGTCCAACAGAAAATCGTCGAAGCCGAGATCATGGACAAGACCCGCGCGGCCCAGGAGGCGGCCCTGAACTCCCGAATCGGTCGTTACGAACAGATCATCGCGACCCTTCCGGCGGAGGAACGCACCCTCACAGAGCGGACCCGGGACTACAAACTGTTGCAGGCCCAGTTCGAAGACCTCGTGAAACGCCAGCAAGAAGCCAATATCAAACGTGACTTGGGAATGGTTACCGCACGCTCGCAATACAACCCGATGAACTTGGTGGTCGCGGAATCGCTGTCGACTGCCAAGAAAAAAGCGGTTTCGATTGCGATCAGTGTTGCGGTGGGCCTGGTTCTCGCACTGCTGCTGGTCATCCTCCGCGAGTGGATGGATCCGTCGATGCGCTACGAACTCGATGCCGCCCGCATGATGGACTTGCCGGTGCTGGTTAGCCTTCCCGAGACCAACCAACTGCGCTTCCCGGTACGAGGCAAGCAGAAGGCCTTGCCGGGACGTTCGGCGAGGGCCATTGGAGGTGGCGCGTGAAGCAGGAAGAATTGGGTATGCCCATCGACATGACACTGGAACTGGACGACCACCAGCCCGGTGTGGACGGAATCACGCCGGATGGGGACGACTCCCTGGCCAGGCCGTCTGTCGAGAACCTCCCCGCCCGGATCCCGATCCGTATCGAACGCAGTTCCGAGCATTTCAGCCACCTGCACACCGCGGTCGAGTATCTGGCCACTCCTGCGGCGATCCGGACCCACGAGCTGATGGACCGATCCCTTTTCGAAGGGCAGCGATCCATTGTCCTGGGGGTGACCAGCGCCATTGCCGGCGAGGGCAAGACCACCATTGCCCTCCACCTGGCCATGAGCATCGCACGCAACAGCTTCAAGAAGGTTTGCCTCATCGACCTCAGCCTGAGCCGCAACACGCTGGCGCAGCGCCTCGGTGTGGCTTCCGAACGGGGCATTGTCGATGTGCTGGAGGACGGTCATCACTCGGTGCCGACCATCGAGTCCGACGATTGCAAGGGTTTCTTCTTCATCCCGGCCGGCAAGGATCCCGAAAACCCCAACCGGGTCGCCCGATCTCCGTTCCTGCCCGAAGTGCTCGCGGCCAGCCGCGAACTCTACGACGTGGTGGTTGTTGAACTGCCGTCGGTGAACAGCGGGAACGTCCTGCCGATCAAGCCGTATGTCGACGGCCTGATGATGGTGGTCTGGGCGGGGGTGACACCGCGTGAAGTGGTGAACGCCGCCCTCGAGAAGCTCGGACGCGACAAGATGATGGGAACGGTCATGAACCGGACCCAGGACCACGTGCCGTCGTGGTTGCGACGCTTCTTCCGGATCTGAGGAAACTGCTCCATTGAACTCTCTCCTCGGATGGACGTTGTCCGCGACAACCGCGGCGGTGGCGATTCCCGCCACTGCCACCATGGTCTGGCTGACAACCCAATTGGCAGCCGCCGTCCAGCCACGACGTCCCCGCCGGAACACCGACCGCCAGCCGTCGTTGGTGGTCGCCATTCCGGCGCACAACGAGGAGATGGTGATCGCGCAGACACTGCGCAGTCTGCGGGAACAACACTACCCGGCGAACAGATTCCGTGTCGTGGTGATTGCGGACAATTGCGACGACCGCACCGCGGAGATTGCCCGTGAGGGCGGGGCGTTGGTACTGGAACGCAGCGACTTGGTCGCCCGGGGCAAAGGGTTCGCTCTCGCTTGGGCGTTCGAGCGCATCCTGTCGTCAACAGAGCCGGTGGCCGGCTTTGTTCCTGACGCGTGTGTGATTGTGGATGCCGACACGTGGGTCGATCCGAACTGCCTCGCGGAATTGGCGTCCCACATGCCCGAGAATCCCGGGGCGTTGGCCGCGGTTCAGGGCCGTTACGGAGTTCTCAACCCCGATTCCGGCTGGCGCGCGGCGCTCATGACCGCGGCGTTTGAACTGTGCAACCACGTTCGCTTGCTTGGCACCGACCGTATCGGGGGGTCTGTCGGCCTCAAGGGCAACGGGATGATCTTCAGCCGAGGGGTCCTGGAGCGGGTTCCCTGGAACGGTTCCAGCGTTACCGAGGACATCGACTACGGTCTCGATCTTTTGTTGCGCGAGGGGGTTCGGGTCGGGTACGCGCCGGAAGCGGTGGTCCGTGCCCAGATGCCGGTGACGGCAGCCCAGGGTGAGTCGCAACGGGCTCGTTGGGAAGGCGGGCGTTACCGTCTGATGGCACGACGGGTTCCCCTGTTGCTCGGAGCGGCGTTGCGCCGGCGGGATTGCCGGATGCTGTGGTCGGCATGCGACCTGGCAACATTGCCCCTCGCCGAAGTGGTCGCTTCCCTGTGTGTCTGGGCGGCTCTGTCCGCAGGAGCGTGGCGGGTATTGCCGAAATCGGCTGCGCTGGCATCGACATTCGCCTGTGGCACCGTCGCCGCCGCCCTGATTGTTTATGTATTGTGGGGCCTGCGGGTCGCCGGAGCCGGAGCCGATACCTACAAAGCCCTGCTCCGCGTACCGACCTATGTGCTTTGGAAACTCGCTGTCTACGTTCGGGGACGCCTCTCCGGGGGGCGCAAGGCGGGTGCGCCTCCGGGAGCGGATGCGGAATGGGTACGGACGGAGCGGATTGCACTCGACGACGACCTTGGGAATCGTCCCGCGGGAGGGGCGCGTTGAATATCATTGTTCCAATCCTGTACGGCGCGGTGGCGCTGGGGCTCTTCGTTCCGCGTCTCACCCGCGGAACGTTTGTCGCCGCCATCCTCCTGATCGTCGCCGTCCTGCTCAAGTACTACGTCAGCAATTGAGACTCGGTTTGTTCTTCGGGTTTCGAATGGAAAACCCGATGCGGATTCATAGGGAACGGAAAATCCATGGGACCTAACGTTTCGGACAACTCGGGCCTCGGACGAAACGTCAACGGCCGGATTCCATCGACATTGCTCGAGTCGGTGCCGTCGGCGCCCGAGATGGACAAGATGCGCCGTGAACGCGATCTGCGGTTCTTCGGCATCGTGTTGATGAGCGCGTTGGCGGTGGGGGCGGGATTCATCTTGCTCGAGTACGATTCCCCGGCCATTCCGTTGTTGATGATGGGCTCGATTGCGTTGGGGGTCCTCCTCTGGCGTTACCCAACGTTGGCCATCTATATGGCCCTGCTTGCCGCATGTACCTTCGAGGTCTTCCCCGTGCCGTTCAAGGACGACTTCACGAGCAAGACCAATTTCTGGCAGAACATCAACACGGCGTTTCAAACCCGTGGGATCAATTTCGAAGCGTTGCCGATCAACATATTCGACTTGACGATCCTGATTTCCGGAGTGTTCTCGTTGGTGCAGGCGGTCTTTGGACGTCGAATCTCGCTGGCCATCGGCAACTTGCTCGCTCCGATGGGGTTCTATCTCGCATTCGTAGGAATGAACTATTTCCGGGGCTGGGCCGACGGTGGCGACTACACCGTCATGCTCCAGGAAGTTCGTGCGCAGGTCTACCTCGTGCTTGCCTACCTGATGGCGCTGAACACTTTCAAGGACAAGAAGGCGCTCGGAAGGGTCTTCTGGATCGCTGCCCTCTGCATCGCGTTGAAGGGAATCATCTACACATTCCGTCGTTATGTCACATTGGCCGGGGCGCCGCTGACCGATCAAGGAGTAGGTTCTCACGAGGAAGCGTTTTTCTTCAACTGCTTTGTCGGGTTGTTGATGACACTTTGGATCTGCCGTGCCCAACGGAAACTTCAGGGGCTGATGTGGCTTTTGCTGCCGTTCGTGGTGCTCGGCTTTCTGGCTACCAACCGGCGTGCGGGCACGGCCGGTCTGATTCTCTCGTTGCCGGTCCTCGTGTTGGTGGCGTATCGGACGATCCCTCATCGGCGCAAGATCGCCGCGATCGTCGGGCTGCTGATGGTGACCCTCGGGCCCCTCTACTACCAGATGTTCAAGAATAGTCCGAGTGCGATTGCGCAGCCGGCCCGTGCGATCAAGTCCCATTTCCAACCAGATGAACGGGATGAGTCTTCGAACGAATATCGAGATGCTGAAAACGCCAACATCATGGCGACGATCAAGGAGTCCTCGCTGACCACCATCACCGGGTACGGGTACGGCAAACCGTTCCTCAAGGTGGTTCCGATGGCCGATATCTCGAAAATCTACGAGTGGTGGGACATTCTGCCGCACAACCAGATTCTCTGGATCTGGATGCGCACCGGGCTGATCGGACTCTCCGCTTTCTGGTGCATCGTGGTCTGTGCGATCTTCAACGCCTGCCATATTCTGCGGCGGCCCCGCGGGGTCGACGCCGATGTGCAGGCCATGGCGATCTGGCTGATCGGTATCTGCGTCATGCTGGTGGTCGCCGGCCTCTACGACTTGCAGATCTCCAATTACCGCAACATGGTCTTCACCGGACTGATGATGGGCATGGTCGAAAGTTTGCGGCGTCGGTTCGAGGCTGTCGAGCAACCCGCGACCAATGCAGTCCCGGTTGCCGGTGCGCAACACGCCGCCAAGATGCTTGCGTCCGGAGGAAACTGATCCGTGGCCGGTGTTGGACGCAATTTCTCCGCAGCACTCCTGACCCAAGTAGTTTCCTGGGCGCTCGCGCTGGTCACCAACCTGTTCCTGCCTGGCTATCTGGAGCCGAAGCAGTTCGCCCAGTTCGCTTTGGCGATCGCCTTCTCGACCGGCATCGGTAGCCTGATCGGCCAGGGTGTCGGACGGTTGCTGGTGCGGGACATCGCTCGAGAACCCGACCGGGCCGGCGAGTACCTGCGTGCGGCGCTCCTGCTCCGTATCCCGCAATGGCTTGCCGGAATCGTTGCCGGCACGGTGTTGCCGAACCTGCTGGGCTATCCGGACGACACCCGGCTGCTCATCCAACTGGCAACCACGGTGATGATTGTGCAGCAGTGCCACATCATCCTGATCGCGGTGCTCCAGGGGCTGGAACGTTTCCAGCGCAGCAATGTGTCCCAGATGGCGGAAAAGGCCGGAATGGTCGGCGCCGTTCTCGTGCTGGTGCTCCTGCGCCAGCCACTCTGGACGTTCGTCATTGCAACCACCGCCGGACCGACGGTCGGGTTGGCGATCAACTCCTGGACATTGGCCCGTGTCCTGCGCGAAACGTCCCGCGGATCTCATCCACCGCGCAACGTATCGACAATGGGATACCTTTGGCGCGAATCAGGGACATTGATGGCGGGGCAAGTGTTCTTCGCGCTCAAGGACCCGCTCAACCAAGTGATGATGTCGCGATTCGCCGGCCCGGAGGCGGGCGCTTGGTTCGCCCTTGCCTACCGCCTGATCGGATCGTCGATGATCGTCCCCGTGGCCATGGCCACTGTCACCATGCCGCGTATGGCCCGAGCGTTGGCCATGGGAGGGGACTCGTTCCGGAAGGAAGTGGCACAGCAGCTCCGGACCGTCTTCCTGCTGACAGTGCCGATTTCCGCGTTGCTTGTCTTCGCCACTGTCCCTCTGCTTGAGCTCCTGCATTTTTATCCCAAATACGCCGGTGCCGTCCCGGTCTTCC
Organism: uncultured Armatimonadia bacterium; assembly: GCA_964646105.1. Taxonomy (GTDB): domain Bacteria; phylum Armatimonadota; class Armatimonadia; order Armatimonadales; family Armatimonadaceae; genus CAIRTT01. Next base: position 7,439 of record CAZYBA010000011.1, on the reverse strand, counting down.
GAGTATGGGGGAGCGCGCTCGCCTTGTGGTCGATCTCGGTCGTGGCAGCCAATGCCTTGGTGGCGGCGGATGGCCAATCGCAGGTTGCGCGCTTCTCGCTGTGGGCGTTGGCAATCCATCCGTTCAGCTCCGCGCTGTGCATCCGCGGTGCCGAGACAGTCCTGTCCAACGGAGCGGTCGGGTCCGTGGTCGCCAATATCCTGATCGAACTGTTCCTGATGGCCAACTTTGTCCTGCGCCTTCCCAAGGGCTCGGTCCGTTTGATCGAATGGGACCGACTCCTGCGGTCTGTCGCCGCGGCGGTACCGACGGCCTTCCTGCTCTCCCGGATCGAGTCCAAGGAACAACTCTGGATCGTGCTTCCGGCGATGGCGGTCTACGCGGTCGGGTGCCTTGTGTTTCGGGCGGTCGGTGCCGAGGAAATGGCAATGCTCTCCCGGGTCGTCGGTAAATTCGTCCCAGGTGCGCGGGGCCTGCGCGGTGCCGGGGGGAAGCCGTGAACAAGCCGGTACCCGGGACCACGCCGGAACCGGCCAACCCGGTGCATCGCGGCCGACGACCCGGTGTCGTCCGACACCCATGCGACACCGACCTTGACCGCGTGTATGCCCCCTGCTCCATGCGGGCGCAGGGCAGCTAGGAATCAACTATGGAATTGTCGATCACAGTCGTCGTGCCGACCTACAACCGACTCGAAAACCTCCGGCGGACATTGGCCGGACTCGCACGACAGGACATCGACCCGAAACTCTTTGAAGTGGTGGTGGTCTCGGACGGCTCGACCGACGGGACGGACACCTGGCTTCAAGGCGCGGTCTCCGATTATCCGTTCTCGATGCGTCCCGTACGTCAGGACAACGCCGGTCCGGCAACCGCCCGCAACCGTGGGATCGAGGAAGCGCGGGGGGAGATTGTGGTCTTTGTCGACGACGACGTGGAGCCGTTGCCCGGCTTGCTGGAGGCCCATTGGCGCCACCATCGTGAGGATCCGGCGGTTGCGGTGATCGGTCCGCAGTCACCCGACCCGACCCGTCGCCGTCAGGAGACACCGTGGGTGGTTTGGGAGCACGAGCAACTCGTGGCGCAGTACCGCAAGTTCGCGGACGGTACCTGGAAGTCCGCGGGTCCCAACCATTTCTACACCGGCAATGCGTCCGTCCGTCTAGAACACCTGAGGGCCGTCGGGGGGTTCGACGCGACCTTTGGGCGTCAGGAGGATGTCGAACTCGCCATCCGATTGTTGCGCGATCGTCGCGTCCGAATGCAATTCGAACCGAATGCGGACGCGGTCCACCGTCCAAGCCGAACGTTCGCATCCTGGTTGCGCACCCCGCACGCCTACGGCTCTCTCGATGTCAAGCGTGCCAACGACGGCAATCTGGCCTGGCGGGTGATCTGGATGTCCTACACGGCGCGCAACCGCCCGACCCGGCGTGCGATCGACACCATCCTTCCGATGCCCTGGCTCGGGACCTTGATCCATCGGTTCGGCGGCCCTGTCGCCGACCTGCTCTGGCGCCTGCCGCTGATTCCCGACTCCGTACCTTTGGCGCTGCTCTCGATGATCTACAATGTCCGCTACGCCGAGGGGGTCCGGGACGCGCTGGGGGGATATGGCCCGTACCGCGATCTGGTGCGTCGTCCCGAATCCGAGTTCCCGAAACCCGAAGGAGGGGCGTTGCGCCGGGAACGTGAGGCTGCAAAGGCGGTTTCGGCGGGCTGAAGGACGGGTTGGGCCGGAACGGCGAACCGGGTAACAACACGGACCGGTTAGCTTGCCGCGGCGGAATCGTCGATCCGCTGGGTTGGCGGCCGGAAACGATGGAATCTCCCGCGCTGTCCGCGGCTTTGCGACGCCGCTGCGGTGGGGACTGTGTCATTCCGACCGACGACAAAAACACCGGCCCTGAACCAAGATCAGGGCCGGATTGTGTTGGTTTTGCGTCTTTTCAGCGGGAGATCGCGTGTCGGCGACGGGCGCGCAGGGCGAGCAGGCCCAACGCCGACCCCATCACACCCATTGCGGCCCACTCGCCGGGTTCCGGCACACCGCCGCCCGGGAACGGTGTCAAGCGAACGCCGACATCGCCGATCGCGAATTCATTGCTGGCGCCCGGGACATTGGCATTCAACCGAATGCCGAAGATGCCCGGCGTGTTCCACTTCACGCCGAGGAAGCCTGGATTGCCGGTCGCCACCGTCGTGACAAACGGGGAACCGATCACATTGTTGCTGCTGTCGAGCAATTCGATACTGCCGGTGAACGGGAGGATGTTCTCCGGCTCCACCCGTACTCCGATGCCGTAGACACCACCGCTGAAGAGGATCTGCAGTGGACCTGCGGGAGAGTACAAGACCTTGGGACCCAACTGGCCGTACCAGCCGGGGTTGACGCTGCCCGGGGGCTGTTTGTCGAGCAGCAACATCGACTGGCTCAGGCCCGGGTTGGACTGATCGGAAACAGTCCCGATTATGGGAGACAAGCCTGTGCTGGTGACGGTGAAGTTCTGTGCCTTCACATCCATGTTGTTGCCGGTCCATTGCAGGAAATCCCACCCCTTGGCGGCAGTGACGGAACCGGCGTTGTTGAATTGAGTCTGCGCGCCCACCGGGACTGCCGCGGAGAATGCGGCGATCGCGACGATCAGGCGCGTGGTGCGGATGCGCATCGAACTATCCTTTCGCGGACAATGGTGGCGGTGAACCCCCTGAAAACCCTCTGTGATATGGCCGAATCCGGGAACCGGGTCGGTTTCGCATGGCCCCGCAGCGCGACACCTGCCACCGGTTCGTGTTCGTCGAACGCGGTCCGGGTTGCCAAGCGGGCGCATCCCCGGTTTCGGATTTGCGTTTCCATGGTTCGGTTCACGGTTGCGAAACGTACCTTCGCAGGGACGAGACGCAGTTTCGGAAAGGGTCATGGCAAGAACCGTGCCGGTGCCGGGCCTTTGGGGAAAATCACAGTGAATTTAGGTCGGGGTATTCCAGTGGATGGATGCCGAGAAAATGGACGACGGAGGGGTCTGCATTTGGTCCGGGGAATCGGGAGTGATTCGGATAGCCCTGAAGTACCAAGCCTGCCGGTCGTCAATGACCTGGGAAATCAGGGCGGTCGGCAGGCTGGGGAAAAATGTTCGACCCTGTGGTCGCCGGGCCGGGCGACCCGACAATACGTATTCGGGAAAGGCCGGAGGCCGGCGCCTGGGGGAGATATCGACGACATCCGAATCGGTTGTGGTTGAATCGGCCCGTAGGTTCGATCGGTTGAGTACTCCTTGGAAGTGATGGATCCGATCAATGGGATTGATGCGACAGATTGCTGCGGAATTCGGGGGTGCCCGTCCGAACCTGCGCTTGGCGTTTTTCGGGCTGTTGGCGCGCGCGCTGCCATGGAATACGTCGGCACGGACGCGCACCCGCCTCTACCGATGGGCGGGTGTGCGCGTCGGTCGCAATGTCTCGATCCTGGGACCGTTGCGCATGATCGGGAACCACGACCGGGCATCGCGCTTGACCATCGGCGACGGTGCGATCGTCGCGCCGAATGTGACCATTGCACTGGATGCGCCGGTGACCATTGGCCGAAAGGCATCGATCGGTCCCGGGGTAAGCCTCTTCACGGCCAGCCACAACATCGGATTTGGGTCGCGCCGCATGGATCTCCAAGTGGCCGCCAAGCCGATTGTGATCGAGGATGGCGCGTGGGTCGGGCTGCAGGCGATCATCCTGCCGGGAGTGACTGTGGGACACGGCAGCGTGGTCTCGGCCGGTGCGGTGGTGGCGAAGGATGTTCCTCCGGACACGATGGTGGCAGGAAATCCGGCGTCAGAGGTGGGGAAACTGCCCTTCGGCAACCGATGATGAAATCAGTGGAATCCGACCAACCTTTCGGCATCGGCATCGACATCGCAGAGATCGCACCGTTCCGCAACGCGCGACCGCACTTCCTCGAAATGGTGTTCACCCGACACGAAATCGAACGTTGCCGCCGCAGTGACGAGCCATCGCGAGCCTATGCGTTGGCATGGGCAGCCAAGGAAGCCGCCACCAAGGCGGTCGATGGCGCGGTGCCCGTGGTTTCGTGGGAAACGGTTGGGGATCGGATGGTCCCGGTGCAATGGCGGGAAACCCCGACCGTGTCCAATCGATGGATGGTTCGTTGGCAGGAATGCCGAACGCACTCCGATTGTGTCGCGGTGGTCGTGCGCGCATGGCGAGTCAAGGAAGCAGCATGAGTACGGTGGAGATGTCGGGGGGCGGCGATGCCCGCGGGTTGGTGAAGGCGGCGCGGGCCGCGCTTGCCGGCGGCGATATCGCCCGGGCAGGGGAGTGTTTTCGCAGTGCGCTGGCACTTGCACCCGATCTCGGGGCAGCGGCGGTCGGACTGGCACGGGTCCTGCGTGACTCCGGCGATCGCGAACAGGCGCGTCGTGTACTGCTCGCCTGGGTCGATGCCGCACCGGCGCACGCCAACATCCTGGCCGCCGCCAACGAGTGGAAAACGCTCTCCGAGCCCGAATTTCCGCGTGTCGCACTGATCGGTTCCGGTACCCTCGACTCGCTCGGGGACCATCTGCGCATCGCGTCCGCGCGAAATGGTGTTTCAACAACGTTGCATGTCTGCGGGTTCGGGCAGTGGGCGCAGGAACTGGTCGATCCCCAGTCCCCGATGGCGCGTTTCGACCCGGATGTCGCGTACGTGGCGGTGGACGCCGAATCGTTGTTTCCAACGCTGGTGCGTGACCCGTTTGCCGACCGCGAAACCGTCGACCATGAGATCGAAAGTGGTCTTGCGCAGTTCGGAAGTTGGATCGATGCGGCGTCGCAGCGCCTGCCCCGCACCACGTTCGTGGTCCACAATTTCCCGGTCCCGGAACACAGCGTTCTCGGGGTGGCCGACACCGCCGAGGCGGAGGGCCAGCGCAGCCGCTACGCCCGACTCGACCAAGCGGTCCACGCCTGGGCGGCATCCCGTTCCCCGCACGTGGTGCTTCTCGATCAGGAACGGATCGAGGCGTCGTTCGGCAAGGCCCGTGTCCGGGACGACCGCATGTGGTTCCTGGCCAGCCTGCCCTATTCGGATGGTTTCCTGCCGGTCCTTGCACAGGCCCAGGTCCGTGTGCTTCGTGCGGTGCAGGGACGCGCCCGCAAGTGTGTCGTGGTGGACCTCGACAATACGCTTTGGGGCGGTGTGGTGGGTGAAGACGGATTCGACGGTATCCAGGTCGGCGGGACCACCGCACCCGGGAACGCGTTCGCGGCCCTGCAGGCGGAGCTGGCCTTGTTGCAACGGCGCGGAATCCTGCTGGCGGTTTGCAGCAAGAACCATCCCGAGGACGCGATTCCGGCACTGGAGGCGCGGTCGGGGATGGTGTTGCGCAAGGAACACTTCGCCGCGCTGCGGGTCAATTGGCAGGACAAGGCCAGCAACCTGGTCGAGATTGCCACCGAACTCAACATCGGCCTCGACAGCCTGGTCTTCCTCGATGACAACCCCGCCGAACGGGCGTTGGTACGCGAACGTTTGCCGATGGTGTTGGTCCCCGAGCTCCCCACCGACCCCGCCCGCTACCCACGTCTCGTGCGTGAACTGGACGTTTTCGATACGGTGTCGCTCACAACCGAGGATCGGGAGCGTGCGCGACAGTACCAGCAGCAACAGGAGCGCAAGGCCTTCGAACAGCAGGCATCCGGCGATCTGCACGGCTACCTGAAAGGCTTGGACATCCAGGTGCGGATCGTGGGGGCGAGCAAGGCGAACCGACCGCGTATCGCCCAGCTGATCAACAAGACCAACCAGTTCAACACCACCACCCGACGGCATTCCGAGGCAGTGGTGGACTCGATGGCCGTTTCCGACGAGTGGCTGGTTTGCGCTGCCCAGGTGGGCGACCGGTTTGGAGACAGCGGTCTCACCGGTGTGGTGATTGTGCGCCGCGCTCCGGATGGTTGGGAAATCGATACGTTCCTGCTCTCTTGCCGGGTGATGGCGCGGGGCATCGAGGATGCGTTGCTGCTCCATGTCGCGAATCAGGCACGGGCCGTGGGCGTGTCGACATTGCGCGCGTGGTTCCTGCCGACTCCCAAGAACGCGCCGGCTGCGGAGTTTTACGGCCGGATGGGAATGTGTACGGTGGGCGACAATGGCGACGGGCTGCTTCGCGCGCTCGCTGCGCTGCCAGAGAC
>CAZYBA010000011.1:0-1243 GCA_964646105.1 uncultured Armatimonadia bacterium | reverse complement strand
GGCATCCGAGTCGGCCAACGCACCGATGCCGGAATGGTTGACGGTATCCGTTGAAACAGGGGAATCGACCGGTAACGGCGGTTCCTGAAGAGGAGAAAATGATGAGTGATGCATTGGGGGAGCGTCTGCGCGGCGTGGTCGCGTCGACATTGGGCCTCGCCGACGACGACATTACGGACGACCTGTCGCCGGACAATGAGCCGGCGTGGACATCGTTCGCGCATTTGACATTGATGTCGGCGGTCGAGGAAGAGTTTGGCATCCAGTTGTCGATGCAGGAGATGTCGGACGCCAAATCGTTCGGAGCACTGGCCGGGATTGTCGGAAACCACGCCTGATCGGGCGGCGATGCGTCAGGGCAGGGGCCCGCTGTGGTAGTCGGGTCGGGCGCGACCCGTTCCCGCGGGCTCGCCGGACCGTGCCGGTACTCCCTCCGGTAGGTCGTTCTGTCGAGGCACCCCCGTGATATACTGGGCTCATCGGAGGCGCCTGCAATGAGCAGTGCGCATTCTGTTTGGAGAGGCGGACACCGTCGTTGCGGGTCCGCTTCTTTTGTGCGAAATCCCACCGGGCGAGCGCACCGCCCCGGCTGTCCTGATGTTGTCGGACAGCCAGCCCCGACGAGGATTCACAGCCCATGCAAGCCCGAACCGGGGGCGGCCGACGCGAGTTGTCGGTCATCTGCCCCTCCTGCGACCACCCATCCTTGGTCCCGCCGTCCGCTGTCGTGCGCAACAGCTTCTTTTGCTCCGGTTGCGGCAAGGCTCTCGACCTCTCGCAAGTCTTCCGCCAATTCGCCTCGGGTGAAGCGGTGGTTGCGCGCCGCGAACGCGACAGCAAGTACAAGAGCGCCCGCAAGGCCCGGCGCTAAGCCGTACCCCTCGGTGCATAGCCCCCGGAACCCCGGGGGCTTTTGTTTTGTCCGTCGCCGGGATGGTTCGTCCCCGCACGTCAGCTCGTTGGCTCTGTCGACGCACAGCCCGGCACCCCGCGGGCAGGGTTTATTTCCAATATTGGTAAATGGTAGACTCTTGCCATGGAAGGGTTCTTCCTTTTCCTTGCCTGCCTGGTTCCGGTTCTCGCGGTCGGAGCGCTGCTGGTCGACCTGCTGCTGCGCGATGCGCCCCGCCGTGGCAAGCGGCCCGACCTCGGAACACCCAAGCCGGAACGACTCCCGCCCCCGGGAAACCGGGTGTGCGCAGTGGCCGCCGACGGACAACGTGTCGTCGGCACAGCCCTTTGC
>CAZYBA010000010.1:0-23388 GCA_964646105.1 uncultured Armatimonadia bacterium | reverse complement strand
CCCGGGCAACAAAAAACGGCGCCGACCGGTTGGTCGCGCCGTGTTCAGTGCGGACATTTTCCGCGGCTGATGTTTACATTATATCGCCCGAATCGACGACCGCGCCAGCAAGATGAATTGAGACGTTTTGCCAGCAATCTACCTATTCGCGAGACCTGTTCCATAAAATGGATCAATAATCGGCATTTTTAACGCTTTCCGCATTATTATTTCATTGATTATTGTCTCGTTTTTGTATCCATTATCGACGATTGGTCCGGCACTGTTTGCCACTGCGGTTGCCTGTCGATGGACTCCCCGCGACTGTCATCGCAGAACACGGCCGTCCCCGCAGCACCACGCGCTGCCCAATTCGGAGGACGACCGAATCCAACGACACCATTGCAACAGCCCGGCAGAAGAACCGGGTACATGAGACTCAACGCGTAATCGGGTCCAGTCGATCGGCAGCCGGATAATGGTCCGCGGAAACAAATTCGCGCTCGACCACGACGCTGTCCCGATAACGCAACCGATGCGTGGTGGTCTGATAACCCATATTCCCGCGTGTTCCCCGGCGACCTGGTCTTACCGCAACCACGCGGCGACCCGGGGTATCCATCGCCACCAAGCTCTGCACCACTTGAAACCCATCCTTGGGCCGATGCCGCGCCATCACACGCACCGCAACCCGACCATCGCCGACAGACGCTTCCACACGAACCGGGAACGGCCACGGATTTCGGACACGCAGGTCCACCCCAGGCCACGCCACCGCAGCATCACGCCCCGGAGCCACATACCCCGGAGCCACCGTGTGCGGGTGACGCTCCACCACCGACAACCCGGCCAACAACGCAGCGTTGTAGAAGGTCGACGATGTCTGGCATACCCCACCCCCCAAGGCCATCACCATGCTGCCGTCAACCGACACCGGTGCCCGGACATATCCCGGCTCCTGCTCCCACGGACCCACCACCTGGTTGAAAGACATCTCCTCGCCCGGCGCCAACCGCAATCCGTCCAGCGAACGTGCCGCCAACAACGCATTGCGCCGCTGCGAAGCCGAACGTCCCCTCAGCGACGTCGTGTAGTCCGCCAAACAGACATCCGGCGCAACCGGAGGCACGACCGCAGCACCCCAGACAATCGCGCCGGCGATTCCCAATCCTGCTGCCGACATCCAAGCCATTCTCACGGAGCGATCTCCAAGGACGCACTGCGCGACTCAATACGCATCCCGGGACGATACATGGGCACCAGGGATGCCGGAACCACTGCATAACGGCCCGGACTCTGCGCCCGCAAATGCACCGTGTAGACATGCTTGCCCGGCTCGATTCGCCGGAAAAACAGCGCAATCCGGTCGTCACGCACATCCACGTTTTCCCAAGGCTCCGTCCACTCCATACCACCCGTCTCCACCTGCGCCGTCCCGCGCTCGGTTGCCTCCAATCCCGCCGGAAACGGATCCTCCAGCAATACATGGTGCAGCGGAACCGGGGTCTCGATCGTCAACCGGACCACGATGTTGTCGCCAACGCGGAACTGTTCGCGCACACGGTCGTCCACCAGATATTCCCGCCCCAATGTAACCCCGTCGGCGACCACCGGGTCCAAACCCCGACGCGGGCTCAGCGGCAACGTCTGCCGGAACGACACACTCCAGAAAACCGATTGCGGGTCGACACCGTTCACCGCGATGCGCAGGCGGTTGTCACCCGGCTTCAGTAGCCGCGCGGGAACCCGCGCCAAACGCTCCCCGGAAACGCCTTCGAGCGCCACCTGAGTCCCGTTCACCGCTACCACCAACGACTCAGGCTCCGCGCGGCTTCCCACATGGGTACGAATCCACGCGCAGAGCGCGTCTGCGACAAACGCCGTATCGCGGGTATCGCCGAAACCATCGCCGTCACGCTCCGACAAAAGCCACCGGAGACCGCGACGAGCATCGGGATCGTTCGGATTCGACGCAATCAGGGCACGTACCGCCAGCGCGGTATCCATACGGTCGCTGCGGTCGGGCACCCACTCGCCCTTCTTGCGATCCGACCACCAGACCAATTCCCCATCGACCTTGCGCCGACCGCGCAGCTGAACCACCAACGCATCGACATTGCCCCCGCGCTCATGCTCCCAGAGAATGGCCGCCGCCAGATCGCGCACCGAGGGCGACTTGGGTATCCTGGGTCGGCCGAGCCCGGGAGCCTTGGCACGAAACGCCGCCCAAACGCCCCAGATTCCGGCCTTTCCACCCTGTTTTTCCATCGCCAACAACGCGTCACGGGCCGAAAACACCACGGATCTCGGTACTTCCACTCCCGCCGCCTGCAGATCCAGCAGGCCGTGGAGCACATAGGCAGTCAGGAACGGGTCGTCATCCCCGTACTCCCACCAACCCCAGCCTCCGGAGGGATGCTGGAACCGACGTAGCCGCGAGACGCCGTCGACGACCAGCTGCCGAATTCGCTTCCGTTGCTCCGGTCTCAACAACGACGGATCCAGGGCATTCACCTTGGCCAACGGCACAATACGGCTGAGAGTCTGCTCGGTGCAGCCATAGGGATAGTCCATCAGCATGTCGACCGCAGACGCCAAGGGAGCACCCACTCCGGGAGTCACCCGGACCACCATCGACCGCGACCCGGGCAGGTCCTCCGCCACCAACGGGACGTCGACGACATGCTCGGGACCCTCCATCACACCCGAAGCACTTCCCGCCAACACACGTCCGAACGGCCGCACCGGCAACCGCGCCAAAACACCGTCCGTATGCCGACGATCCGCAGTCCAGGCGGTTGCCTGCATCACCAGATCCGCCGGGGCCGACGGCGCAACCGGCCACTCGACAGTCGCCGTCGCGCCGGATGCCACCCGGACCGTCTGGACCGGATCGCCTCCACCGAACAACCCCGCCACGGGCAACCGGACCGAAACAGTCTGGTCCGCCCCGGTCTGGTTCGACACCACCGCAAGCACACGCCCACGGTCTCCAACCCCGAGAACGCGGGGGGTCTCCAACCGCAACGACAACGGCTTGGAGACCGTCACCCGTCCGCTGCCGTAGCCGACCATCAGCCGCGACAGGCCTGTCGCCCGCACGGTGTAGCGCCACCGCGTCAGGTTGTCCGGCAAGGGCACCGACACCACCGCCGTTCCGTCAACACCCGTCAGGACATCCGCCTTCCAGAATGCCGTATCCAGAAACCGCTGTCGCGGCGTGATCGCCGGGGCCCCCTTGTCGTCCCCGCCGAGAAGGTCGTTCGTGAAACTGTTCGCGGTACGAACCGAACTCCACCGTTGCGGAAAGAACGTCCGGACCATGTCGCGCGAATCGTAATCGCGCAGCGACAACAGGGCTTCGTCAACCACCGCCAACGAAAATTCGGCCTGAACCGGTCGCCCCTTGGAATCGTGAATCCGTACCCTGCAAGGCACGGTCTCTCCCGGCTTGGCTTCGGATCGAAGTGGTGCCACCTCCACCTTCAAGGCCCGCTCGGGAATCTTGACCCGTACCACGGTGCTGTTTTCCGAGAACTGCTGGCGATGCACCTGACACGCGCTCACCGTGATGTTCGGGCCGTAGGACTCGGGCAACGGCAACTTCACAATCGTACTGGCGCTCCGTATGGGAACCGTCAACACCCGGTGGATGCGATCGGCCTCGACAGTCAACAAGACGGTCTGGCCCTTTTGCCGTGAACCAACCAAGATCCGAGCGGTTTCTCCGGCGGAGTAATGGCGTTGGTCGGTGGCAAGCGTGAGGTCGTTGGTGAAGATGTCGACGTCCGGGTCGCGGTCGCCGGCGGCAAACAGGAACGTTGTCGTTTGCGAGACTCGTCCGCCCGGCCCACGCACCGTTGCCCGGCACTCGATCACCCCGCTCGCCTGTGGAACGACATTCATCCGTGCCCGACCGTCCGCTCCGCTGACCGCCTCCTGAACCGAACCGACCCGAATCCTCTTCTCGCGGTACCCATCGTAGGTATCCGGATCGTCGTCGTCGTACTCAACGGGAGACCGGGTCACACGCCAGGCTTCGAGCTTCACGGGCGCACCGGCCACCGGCTTGCCTTCGGTGTCGCGCACCACCGCATCCACGGCCGTAGGCTTCCCGGGCTCGGCCAGCGTGCCGTCCGGATCCAGCGCGACCAGCCAGGGCGAAGTTGTCACGGTAAACCGGGCCTCCTCCGCGACCGTCCTGCCGGAAACGTCGGTGACGGTCACCACCACGGTCACGCGACGCGCCTGCGCCGGGCTGACCCAAGGAACTTCCAGCGTATCCGAGGGCTCCTCAACCGTCGGGATTTGCGCGGACCAACGTCCCTGCGCGTCGAGAACCGCCTCACCCGAACCCAGTCGCCCTCCGTAGTAGGTACTTGTCTCCCACGGACTCGACTCGCGACCGAATTCGTCGTCCTCCGCCACCGTCGAATCAACCGACCAATCGGGTTCCGAGTAGGCTTGCCATTCCACCTTGGCGCCCGCGGCGGGTGCGCCGTGGTAGTACCGCCCGACCACGTTCACAGGAGCGGACTCCCCCTCCAGGAACGACTTCTTGGCCGCTTCCACATCGATCTCGAAATCGGGTTTGCGGTAGGTAACCACCGGCACATACGCCGATTGGGACTTGCCGTCGACAACCGCCTCGAGCGAATAGCCTCCGGTGGGTCCCTCGGTCGACGTATCGAAGGATCCATGGAACGTGCCGGTCGGGGAGGAGCGCAGGCGCGCCTTGCCAATCTCGGCTCCCATGGCATCGCGCATCACCACATCCACCGCCCGCGGTGCGGGAACACTGTACCGGTACGGGTCGGCGGGGTCGGGCCTCTCGCGCACCGTACCTTTGTAAAAGATGCGATGTCCGGGTCGGTAGAGCGGCCGATCCGTCTGCAGATCCACCACCATGCGCTGCCCCGGCTCCGGGTCGGACCAGTTGTCCATCCCCAGAAACGCCGCATCGTCACCCCGTATCCCAACAAATATTTCCCGCTCGCCCGACTTGGCACGGCACGGCGCCAGCCATGCCAGACCATCCCGATCGGTGAGCGCATCGTCCGCGTCCAGTCGACCGTTACGGTAGCGGGTTACCGTGGTTCCCGGCACGGCAGTTCCTTGAGTGATGTCGACGGCATAGGCCAACACCGGAGCACCTTCCGTCGGTTGCTTGACCACGATCGCGACATCGGTCACCAACACCCAGGCATGGACAGTGGCACCGGCATGGCTGGCCCGTACCATCCATAATCCCTTGGCTCCCGTCGGAACCGGCACGGCGATTCGCGCCTGGACGTATCCCTCCCGGTCCGGCGTTCCAAAGGGCACCGTCGCCGTCCGTGTCGGAGTGGCCGGCAGAACGAGCCCGCGCGGAGGAGCTGCCGCATACTCGTCCGGGTTGTCGTTCATCCGCATCAAATCCGCCAAACCGGTGGAACTTCCCACAACCACCCGCGGATCAAGGCGCCAGATTGTCAACTCCACATCGTTGCCCACCGCGTAGCCCGAAACCGGAATGCGGGGTACTCCCTGGGACGAAAAGACCGTGCGCCGATACGGGGTGACACGCAACGCAGGTTGGTTGCGTTTCGCCGAGATTTTCAGCGAGACAGTCTCCGCCTCGCCGAGCACCACCTTGCGTGCCTTGGCTTCATGCCATGACCCACCCGCGGTAACCACGATCTTCCCTGCCGGCACCCTCTTGTGGACAAAACGCCCCTGCGCATCGGTCCGGACCGTGCGCCAGAAGTTCTCGCCCTCCACGGTCACCCGGGCACGTGCCAGCGGCTTGCCGTCAGGAAGCATGACCCGCCCTTCGATCCGCCCCAACGCCGGCTCGCGCAATACATTCCACCCGAGGAGCCCCGCCGCAAGCACAACCGCAAGCCCGATGGAAACCCAAGAAAACCGATGCGCATTCATTGACATCGCTCCTTGCGTCGTCCAACCGCGACTCCGGTCAACAGGACCGGCAACACCACCATCGCACCTGCCACACGCAACCGTTCCGATCGTTTGCCGTCGGTGACCGAATCGATCAGGTCCGCAGCGCAAACCACGGTGAGCGCGGCGCATACGGCCGCCAGGGCTGCGGATTCACGCCGCATCCCGTTCGCGCCCCCCAGCAACCCGCCCACCACACACCCCAGCAATACGGCGGGAACGGAACCGAATCCGAGCATGATCACGGTCGCCACCGGGACGGTTGTCAACAAGGCCGCCGCCGCCAACCGGCCGGTCACGCCGTTGCGTCCCATCGAAGCCAGCCCATCGATGGCATTGGGCAGCAACGCGCCCACCAACAACGCAGCCAAGGCGACCTGTTCGGCCAGTCCGGTGTCGGTAAGCCCCCCGACCCGCGGGACCACAAATGTCCGCAACACGGCAAGCAATACCGCCGCGGCAGGCAACGACCCCGCCCCGCCCCGGGCTGGGAACAACACTGCACCCAGCGCCACCCCCAGCGCCCAAAGTCCCACCCCGTAGTTCGCCGCTCGATCGGCCCCCACCCCCTCGGCAGCCACCAGCAACAACCCGGCAAGACCGTAGATCCAGCGAGGAGCCCCGGGTCGCACCAACATGCCCAACAGTACCCAGAGCAGCAACCCCGCAACCGTCACCGCCACCAAGTCCCACGACGACTCCGCCCGCAACCGCGCCCCGATCAAAACCGCCAGCGCCGTTCCCGCCGAAACCAAACCACCCGGCCAACCCGACAACAGTCCGGACCCTCGGGAGAGAAACGCCCGGACCAATACGCCCGACCCCGCCGCTAGAACCGGAACCAGCGGCCACAAATCCTTGGGAACCGGACCGCCCGATCCGCCCTTGAAAACGCCCACTTGCGCGGCTGTCGCAACCGCCACTCCCGCCACCGCCACCGGCCCAAGGCCAACCAAGCCCACGCCCGCCCACGATGCAAGGAGCAATCCGCCTGCCCAACCACCGGCAATGCCCGTCAACGCCTGGGGGAGCGCGTCCCGAAGAAACAGGAACGCCGCACCGAGCACCGCCGGCAACGGCAACAGGGCCGCAGCCAGAACCGGTTTATCCGCGCGCAACGACCGCAACGAAGCAACGGCCGCGATCGATCCGAGAAGGAATCCCCAACCAAGGCCCAACCCGGATGCAAATGGTTCGGCGACCGGAACACACACGAGAAAGGCGACAGTACCCGGCACCAACGGCACCAGATCCATCACCCAGTTTCCCGCAACCTCGGTCCGGCGACGCCAACCACCCGTGGCGAACCAAGCAACCACCAAAGTCAAAACAGTGACGATCCAAAGTGTCCGTTCCATGCCGCCCTCCCGCAGCGCTTCAGGGAAGTTCCGGTACTATACGAGCCTTCCCGGTACACCGCATCCTGCTCGTTGACGAATTCCCCAAGCCGCCAAACCCACCATCAGCAACACCCACGCGGACGGCTCCGCAGCCGTCACCCGGTTGGCTTCGAGGCTCCCGCTGACCAACAACTCCGGCAAGATCCGCTCCGGGTTGTCGGCCGCGGTCGAGCTGGTACCAAGACGCCAAGTCCCCGACGCGCTCTCGGCCTGAAAGCCGTACAAACGGAACTCGACCGGTGTCTGAATGCCCGCAAACTCCGTCCCGAGCGCCACCGTATGCCGACGCACCAAGGTGTCGTCGGGGACCAATGCGGTGAAGATATCTGTCGCGAAATTGTCGTGGCTCGAACGCAACGCAAAGGCGCGGATTCCCGAAGCCGAACGCCGTTCCGGAACCACCACCTGGGTCAGGGTCAACGCATGCCCGGCAGCAGGGCCCACGCTCCAACCGAACCAATCGTCCGCATTCCAACCCGTCGTCGAAAATCCCGATGACGCAAATGAACCGCTGCCGGACGCGACGCCAAGGCCTGGACCGCGCACCAAATCCGTCGCGGAAAGATTGGCGATCAGGCTGGAAGCCCGAACCGGAGTCGAGACCTGATTCCCCGACAAGCCAGCAAAATCGTACACCAACGAAAACGACTGAGATTGTGCACGGGCGCACGCCGCAAACACCAGCAGCAACACCGCAAAGAAACGATAAATCGAAGATCGCACCGTCGTGGGTTCCTTCCCTCAGGGAAATGTCACCCTTAACAACGGAAAATCAGACCCGATTCTGACACCACACCGTACGCAACCTTGAGTAGACTCGGCAAAAAAACGGCTTCCGAAGCCGAAGGAAAGCCATCGGACGCCGACCGGTAACTTCCAACCAAGCCATGCCGCTCGCATTCACGGACCATGGACAGACCAGACGTCAGTCGGGGCGGTTCTGCAGGAAATGCGCGGTGTGCAGGAAATAACCGCGCAACACGGGGTCCACCGGTGCCAACGCAGGAACTTCGCCGAGGGCCTTGTCCATGCACTCCAGCCACGCGTCGCGCTCCGCAGACCCAATCGCATACGGCGCATGGCGCATCCGCAACCGCGGGTGGCCGCGCTTCATCGCGTACACCGCCGGACCCCCGAAATACTGGATCAAGAACAGCGCCAGATTCTCCCGCGACTCCGCCAATTCTTCCGGATCGGCAGGGTACATCGGTGCCAACGACGGATGCGCCATCACTCCCTCGTAAAACGCATCCACGAGGGCCGCGAACGCTTCGGGCGCCCCGCCGTCGGTGCCGCCCAACTGCTCCCAGACCGAGGGAGTCGGCTCCTGAACGCCACCGGTTTCACTCATCACGCCATTGTAGCACCGGGCCCGAAAACGCCCGCATACAGCGGTTTCACGCCTTCCGACTCACACGGACGCCCAAGCCGATATCGGTGACACCCCCGGTTTCCGCTCCGCGACCGGTGCCAAGCAGGCCGAAAACTCAACCGGGACGCTCGACCGATCCGGTCTCCGACGAACGAATCCCGGCGTCGAGGATCGACATCGCACGCCGCACCGACGCCATATCCACCGCCAGCGGAGCCGCACCCGACAACGCATCCGCAATGTTCTCGTAGTAATTGCGCCAACGTCCCGGCAAGGTCTCCACCACCCGCTCGGACTTGCCGTCGTGAATCCTGGCCCAGTTCTCCTGCGGATCCACCGCCGAGTCGATGTCGCCGGCAATCATCGCCTCTTCCTGCGGATCCAGCCCATACTTGCTGAAGGTCGCGGCGCTGCCGTGCAGCAGGAAACGCGGCTTCGGATGGGCCGTCGTGCCCGACAAATCCAACACGCCCGTCCGCCCACCCGCGAAACCGACCACCAACAGCGCCTCGCTGTCGATGTCGTGCGAGGGGTAGTCGCGACGCAGACGGCAGTAGACACTCTCCACCGGTTCCGGGAAAAACTGGCAGATCTGGTCCGCCAAGTGCGCCCCCAGATCCCAGTACCGGCCGCCGCCGAACTCCGCATGGCCGCGCCAACCGCCCCACGGCCCGAAACCCTGCCACGCCATCTCGATCCAGCGAACGTCGCCCAGCGCGCCCGAGTCCATTGCACGACGGGCCGTGAGATAATCGCCGTCCCAGCGGCGGTTCTGGAAAATACTCAGCAATTTTCCCGACGACTGAGATGCCGCAATCATGCGGTCGGTGTCGGCCAGCGACAAGGCCGTCGGCTTGTCCACCACCACATGCTTGCCCGCCGTCAAGCACTGAACCGCCTGATCCGTATGCACATGGGTCGGTGTCGCCAACACCACCAAATCCACATTCGGATCCGCACAGACCGAGTCGAGGTCCGTGTAGGCGCGAACCCCCTGCCCCCCGAGATCCGTCTCGATCCGGGCGCGGGTTTCGGCGTCGCGGGACGCCACCCCGTGCAACCGCAAACCGTCCGCCAATCCCACCAGATAGGCATGGAAACAGCGGCCGGCAAAACCGTAACCGATCACGACAACATTGGGACGGGAATTCGTTGGATTCATGGGCGCCGAATTATACAGCGCGAAACACAACGTCCCTCCGGTGGTATGTTGACCGCATGCAACCTGCGTTCCGTTGGTACGGTGAAAACGGCCGGGTCCCACTTTCGTGGCTGCGCCAGATGACCCCGCGCCCCAAGGTGGTCACCCATCTGGGGCAGTTCGCTCCGGGGGACGAATGGACTGTCGACGCGCTCCAGGCCTTGCGCGCCCAGCTCGACAACCAGGGTCTCGAACTCGGCCCCGTGGAAAGCGTTTTCTGGTCCGAAG
The DNA here is from genome assembly GCA_964646105.1 of uncultured Armatimonadia bacterium. Lineage (GTDB taxonomy): Bacteria > Armatimonadota > Armatimonadia > Armatimonadales > Armatimonadaceae > CAIRTT01. The sequence goes on along the minus strand of CAZYBA010000010.1, from coordinate 13,268 downwards.
ACATGAAAACCAGCGGGCCGCGACGCGACCAGCATGTCGAGGGCACCCTCCAGACCCTGCGCAACCTGCGCGCGGTCTTCCCCGATGTCGACGATTTGATCGTCACCTACCACCTCATGGCCCTCGACTGGAGCCGCACCAACCTGGCGTTTGTCCACCCGAACGGCGCCGTCGGGGTCGCGTTCGACCAAGCCGAATGCGATGCCCTCGATGTTTCGAACGGTCTGAATCTTCCCGGGTGGGGAAAAGGGTTCACCGCCGACGAATTCGCCGCGCTCGCACAAAAATACGCCGACCGGGACGCCCTCTACCGGGGCATCGGGGAAGTCCTCGACGCCTTGGTGCCGGTCGCCGAGTCGCTGGGAATCCGGCTTGCCGCGCATCCGAACGATCCCCCGTGGCCGACATTCGGCCTGCCGGCCCTGCTCTGCGACTCCGACGACATCCGACGCTTCCTCGCCCTGCATCCGTCGCCGAACCACGGCCTCTGCTACTGCACCGGCAGCTACGGCGCCAACCCCGCCAACGACCTGCACGCCCAGCTGCGCGAGTTCAAGGATTCCATCGCCTGGCTGCACCTGAGGGTCACCAAGACCACCGGAGATCAGGTGTTCCACGAGGCCGACCACGCCGATCCGGACGCCGATTGGGACCTGCTCGAGTTGCTCAAGACCATCCGCGACATCGGCTGGGACGGCATCTACCGCTCCGACCACGGGCTGGACCTGTTGCAGGAAACCGACTCCCGAACCATGGGATACCCCGCCATCGACCGCTATGTCGCCAACAAAATGATCTGGGGAATGTGGCAGGGCCTCACCCGAGGCTGACCGGGCAATTGGTCAACGCCAGTCGAAAACAACTCCCAACAGACCCGGGTCGCCGGACGCCATCCGGGTGTACATTTCCCCGCACGACGCCGGCGACACCTGATCCGTGATCAGTGCGCGCGAATTCACCTTGCGTTCGGCAATCCATTGCAACGCCGTTTCGTCCGGTTCCCAGCTGCACGGCATCCGCACATTGGCCAGCTTGTGGTGCGCCTCATGGAAGTCGATCACCAATGGATCCGGGTACCACCCCTGCAGCACGATCTCGCCCTCCGGCCGAATCAAGTCGATCCACAGCGGAGACAATTCCACCCGGCCGGTGGTATCCAGAACCATGTCCACTCCGTCCGGAACACGACGGGCCAGGGTCTCGTGGAATTGGTAGTCGTCCGGTGCAAACGCCGCGTCCACGGAATGCTCCAACGCAATCCGTCGCCGCAACTCGGAAAAATCGGTGCCGACCACATGCACGCCGCGGGAACGCAGCACCTGCGCGCACAACTGCCCCACCAACCCGAGTCCCAGCACCGCCGCGGTGTCACCCGGGCCGATGGCGGAGCGCTTCAGGCCGCGCAAAGCCACCCCCACCACCGCATAATGCGCGACATCCAATGGGTCCAAACCGTCCGGAACCACGGTGACGTGCTCCACCAACGCCCACTCCTGATGCGCGCCCATCCAGCTCTCCGGCATACCGTCCGGATAGCGACCTTTGTGGAACACCACCCGCTTCCCCGCCAACGGACCGTCCTCAACCACCCCGACCCCTTGGTAACCGGGAATGGTCGGCCACTCGGTCTCGGGACGACGTCCCGTGAACGCCCAGGTTTCCGTTCCTTGACTCACACCGGTGCATTCGGTGCGCACCAAAATCTCCCCGTCGGAACGCTCCGGGACATCCACCGTCCGCAATTCGGCACGGCCCGGCCCCGTGAAGACAATCGCCCTGCCGGTCATTGCGCCGATCCTTTCCAGCACGCCTTGGATTCGTTAACGTAACGTCGCAGCGCGCCCTCCACATCGTTTTCAAGAATCAGCGGCACCCCGATGACGACAATGGACGCGCCCAACGAGAACGCCCGCTTGCCGTCGTCGACCGAGAAGGTCCCGACGCCTACCGGGATCTTCACCCGTTCCACCACCGAACCCAAGTCGGCGAGCGGATCGCGGTCGGGCATTTCCTTGCGCTGGTCGGCACCCCAATGCACATACACCGAGTCGATTCCCATCGCCTCGAGCTCAAGCGCACGGCGCGGCACTTCCAGGTGCGCGTAGAGGTCGGTGATCATGCTCACGCCCGCATCGTTTCCCGCCGCAATCGCCTCGCGCAGGCTGGAGTCACTGGCCACCGAGCAAATCGTGGCAAGACGCCCGCCCCGGTTCGCGGTCTCCACCACATACTTGCGGACACCGTCCATCATCTTGTAGTCCGCCAGCACGGGCACGCCCGGAAACGCGTCGGCGAGCGCCCCGATCGCCCTGGTGCCCTGGAACGTCAACAGGGGAGTTCCCACCTCGAGCCAATCCACCCCGGCATTCACCGCAGCCTCGCCGATACGCAGCGCGGAGTCCAAGTCCAAGACATCGATCGCAACCTGCACAATCGGTCCGGCAATGGGAAGTTTTTCCATGGAACGATGTTCCCAAAAGCCGTTGCATCTTCCTGCGGAACCCACCCGATCGGGGCGCCGAACGCGGGACCCTCGTGGACACCCATCCACACAAACCTTAGGAAACGAACACCACACACCTGCGAGGCGCTTCGCGATACAATCTTCCTGATTGTCTAATGTTTTGGAGGAAGTGCACCGCCCTCCGTCCCGAAAGGTTCCCCGGTCAATGACAAACAAGGCTGTTTTCCTAGGCGCTCTCGCTCTTCTCAGCATGGCATCGTCCGCATTTCCCGCTTTTGCCGATTGCTCTTCCCTGCGTTCCAATCTGCGCAGCGCACAAGGCTGGCTCGAAGACCATACATCCAACCTGCGGAATGCCCAGCGCGACCTTTCAGACGCCCAACGGCGACACCGCGAAGCCTTGGAGGAATACCGCCGTGCAAAGACCGACACCCAGCGCGGATATGCTGAAAACCGAATTCGCTCCGCGGAGAGTGCGATCCAGAGCGTCGAAAACCGAGTCCGCTACTCCCAGGACAAGGTGGATTACTACAACCGTGAGATCGCATCCATTCAGGATCGCATGGCGCGGGATGGTTGCCGCTGAAGCCGACACGCACAAAACACCCTGATCGCGAACACCGGGAGGGTGTTTTGTGTCCTTCACCCGAATCAAGGTGGCGTCAGTGCGCGTGCGGATGGGGCGGTAGAATCCCTATCTCCCCATCCAAGCAGCCAGCCAACCCACCACCGGAGCGGTGAACAACAGGCTGTCGAACCGGTCCACCACACCCCCGTGACCCGGGATGATCGACCCGAAATCCTTGATCCCGATCTCCCGCTTCAACGCCGACTTGAACAGGTCGCCGAGCGGACCCAGCAAACCTGCCGCCAACCCGATCACAATCCCGAACCGCACGCTTCCCAAGAGTCCGAATCCCACCAGCGCCCCGAGCGCCACACTCGCCAACGTCCCCCCGATCCAACCCTCGATCGTCTTTTTCGGCGACAAACCCTCCGCCAGTTTGTGACGACCAAACGATCGACCGGCGAAGAACGCTCCGGTGTCGGAGGCAATCGTGCAGGAGAGCGTGGACAGCACCAACGCCGCCCCGCCGGGAAGAGTCTCGAACCATGGCGAAATGCGCGACCAAGCCAAGGTCCGCAGCAACGCCACCCCGCCGAAGAGCGACACATACCCACCCACCAACATCCCGTACGCCATCGCGCGACCGGTATGCAGCTCGCGCTCGTGTGACGACACCCCGGTTTCCCACAAACTGGCAACCACCAAGACCGACGCAAGCAAAAACACCAAGGGAACCGGTGCGGCAGGCATGGTGTCACCCAGCGGGGAACGCAAAATCAAGACCGACGCAGGCGCGAGCGCCCCCACCACCGTGATCGGCGTGCTCGGGTGGATCCCGACCTTGGTGTACGCCACCACCATCTCGCGGCGCGCCAGCGCGGCCAGCAAAATGGTCAACACCACAAAGGGAATCTCACCCCAGAGGACCGCTCCCACCAGAATTGGCAATCCCACCACCGCACTGACGACCCGCCAGCCCAACGCGCTCATTCGCCCACTCCTTGGAAGACCGCAGTCACCGGAAAATGGTCCGAAAGATGCCCGTCACCGTCCCCCACCACCGTCTGCGCCCGGTCCACGACCGCATGCGGCCGAAACAGGATCCGGTCCAGTCGTCCCGCCCAGCGCGGACGCCCCGTCCCGCCGTGGAACGTCCGCGCCGGCCCCAGACGTTCGTCCGCACATAACCACGCGTCCGCGAGCGGTGGATGGAAACCGTGACGCACTTCCGTGCACAAATGGCGGTACGCCCGGGAATCGCCGAGCGTATTGAAATCACCGGTCAGGAACTGCGGCGTCCCGTCCCAGTGGCGGTCCAGCATGTGGCGCAGGATGCGGGTCGAACGAAAGGGCGCCCAGGGAAGAAAGTCGACGTGAGCGTTGTACATCAGCAATTCCCGACCGTTCGAACGCTCGCGCAGACGGACCCAATTCACCACCCGCGGCAGCCAGGTTCCCGGCAACACACTGCCCGGTTGGTCGCTGCGATGGGAAATCCAGAACGCGTTGGAGTCGATCAATTCGAACCGGTCCCCCCGAAAAAGAATGGCGCAGTGCTCCCCACGCGCGTGCAGGCCGTGGCGATGCGGAGATCCGTTGTTGTGGGAAGGCGCCGCCGCGTGACGTCGGCGAAACCCGGCTATCCGGCGCACGAACCGCGGCAGTCGCGATTCGCCCGACGATGGCCCGGGCACCACGACGTAGTCGGGGAGCGCCCGCGCCAAATCGTCAAGCTGCAGGAGAGTGGCCTCCTGCAACCCCGCAATATCCGGACCACCGGCGAGGAGGGACACCACCCGCGGAAGGCGCTCCGCCCAGGTGCCTGCCGGATTCACGGCGCCCGCATGGAGCAGGTTCAGGGTCATCACTTCAAGACGCATGCCGCGTGTTTCCGCTCCTCCTGCGCTTGCCGCTCGTCGAGCACCGTTTCCACAAACGTGTAATCGTCCGGTTCGTCGACGTCTTCCGTGAGCTCCGGCCACGGCAACACCACCGGGACAATGCCGAAACCGTAGCGCCGCGACACGTAGCGGGCCATCTCCGGAAGCGAAATCCAGTGGAACAACTCGACCCCGAGCATGTAGACCAGCGCGATATCCAGCCCGAGCGCCAGTGTCGAGGTCACCGCGTTCTTCCGGCCCCGGTACAGCGCGTCGATTCGCTTGCGCAATCCCGGCAGGTCCAGCAAACCCGGATCCACCGCGAAGATGTTGCCGTGGCAAATCCGCATGCCGCGGTAGCCGTTGAACGGTTTGGTGGGGCGGGCGTACAGGCCGCGGAACGCCGGTTCGGGGACGGCGGAAACGAAAAGGCGCCCGATATGGTCCGGATCCTCCGCCGGCATGGCGTACAGGAATGCGTCCACGGCCGCCGGCGTGAGCAAGGGAAGGTCGGCGTTCACGAACAAAACCCGTTTGGACGACCGAAAGTGCTCGAGCCCACGCACCAGACTCTCGACAAACGTCTCCCCACCCTCGATCAAATCGACCTGCCGCAACCCGGTCCGCTTGGCGATCTCCCGCCCGAGCTGTTCCACCGGGCCTTCCACACAAATCCGACCGAGATCCGGAACCGCGTCGAGCGCATCGAGAACCCGGCACAGCGACGATTTGCCGTGGAAAGGAATCAGCGCCTTGTTGCCCGGTTTGTCGCCCGGGAACAGGGGAATGCGGTTGACCCCGCTGGCCAGCACCACCACATCGATCGGCTTGTGATCCGACGTCGTCTTGTTCACCGTTCCCATTCCTCCACTGCATCGTTGCGCACAAGAGCCGGGTTGGCATCCGCGGGACGGCGTATCCGAACCGGCCCGATCGACGGATTCCACGGTGTCGCCACTGCCGCATCGTCACGGCCGACAATGAGGATCACCGTGCCGACCGATCCCTTTCGAGCACAGAGCCCATCGACGCGACTTTCGTTTCCCGAGGGGTGGCAACCGACGCCCGGAATCGTCCCCCGCCCCCCCAACCCGTCACCCTGGCGGACGCATCGTCATCGATTGCGCTGTCCCGACCGGAGGTTCACTTGGTATCCTGCGTCCCATGACCATCGTACGTTACCGAACCCCGGTCCGGTTGCGCGGAAAGCAAACCGAAATCCCGTTCCCCTACAATCCTCATGAACTTTGGGGAACGAAGACGCGCCAGGATGTCTGCGGCACCATCGCCGGCAAGGCGGTGCGCGGGCCGCTCGATTCGGGCGCGGACGGGTGGTCGTTCCCGCTCGGCCCATCGTTCTGGCGCGACACCGGCATCGACCCGTCCACGCTCCCCGAACTCGACATCCATCTGGGTCCCGAGGGGCCGTTGGTCGAAGAACAGCCCGACGACATCCGGGGCGCGATCGACGCCTCCCCGCCGGCACGGGACTTTTTCTATTCGATCGCCCCGCATTACCGTAAGAACTGGCTGCGCTGGGTCACCGATGCCCGGCGTGACGAGACCCGCAAGGCTCGGATCGTTCAAATGGTGGACGCGCTGGCGGCCGGGCAGCGGGACCGATGAAACGTTAACACCCACATCCCACTGAGGACGTCGCCCCGGGGGAGGTCACGGATGCGGGACAAGGGCGTGTTTTCGTTGATCCGCCGCAAGCGACACCGGTTCGGGATCCCAACGCGAAACGAATCAACCAACGACAAAGAAAAACCGCCGGGCGAGTGCTCCGGCGGTTTCGTTCAACTTATTCCCACTCGATGGTTCCGGGTGGCTTGCTGGTGATGTCGTAGACCACCCGGTTGACACCCTCCACCTCGCCGACAATCCGGCTCGAGATGCGCTCCATCAGATCGTAGGGGAGGCGGGCCCAGTCCGCGGTCATCGCGTCCTCGCTGCTCACCACCCGCAACACAATCGGGTACTCGTACGTTCGCTTGTCGCCCATGACCCCGACGGAGCGGGTGTCGGGAAGGACTGCGAAGCTTTGCCAGACACGGCGGTACAGGCCCGCCTTCTTGATTTCCTCGACCACGATGGCATCGGCCGCACGCAGGATCTCGAGTTTGTCGAGCGTGATCTCGCCCAGAATGCGGATCGCGAGTCCGGGGCCGGGGAACGGTTGTCGCCAGACCATATCCGACGGCAATCCGAGTTCTTCGGCCACACGACGTACTTCGTCCTTGAACAGGAACCGCAGCGGCTCGCGTTTTTCGTACCCGACTCGATCACATCCGGATAGAGGGTGCCTTGCGCCAGGAACTCCGCGCCGTCGATTCCCGCCGATACTTCGTCGAAGACCGCCACGAATTCGTTGCCGATGATCTTGCGCTTTTGTTCGGGATCCGTGATCCCTTCAAGCTTGCGCAGGAACCGCGATTTCTCGTCGGCGTAAACCAGTTGGATGTTGAACGCGTCGGCGAAATTGCGCTTGACCTGGGTTCCTTCGTCCTTGCGCAGGAAGCCGGTGTTGACGAAGATGCAGGTGAGCTGGTCGCCGATGGCCTTGTGCACGAGCGCTGCCACCGTGACCGAGTCGATGCCGCCGGAAAGTCCGCAGATGACTTTCTTGTCGCCGACCTGCTCGCGGATGGCGTCGACCGCCTCGCGGATGAAGCTGGCCATGGTCCAGAGACCACGGGCGCCGCAGTGGTCGTACAGGAAGTTGCGGATGATCTCGGTGCCCCACGGGGTGTGGACCACTTCCGGATGGAATTGGACCCCGAAGAACTTCCGGTTGGTGTCGGCCATCGCCGCCACCGGTGTGACACTGGTGACCGCGGTGATCTTGAAGCCGGGGGGCGGCGCTTCCACCGTGTCGCCGTGGCTCATCCAACAGACGAGTTCGCGGTTGAGGCCGCGGAAAAGGTCGGTGTCGTCCAGAACATCGAGCTGGGTCTTGCCGTACTCGCGGTTGGTGCTGGGGCTGACCTTGCCGCCCAATGTCCGGCTCATCAGCTGCATGCCGTAGCAAATACCGAGGATCGGGATGCCGGCATTGAAGATGGCCGGGTCAACCTGCGGTGCGCCGGGTTCGTAGCACGACGACGGTCCACCGGAGAAGATGATTCCGATCGGCTTGCGGGCAAGAATCTGTTCAAGGTCCGTATCGGACGGAACAATTTCGCAGTAGACCTTGCACTCGCGGACACGCCGCGCGATCAGCTGGGTGTACTGTGCGCCAAAGTCGAGGACAACTACATTTTCCTCTGGGCGGGGGATGGAAGCGGCCGCGTGCGCCATCAGCGACTCCTCCGCAAACAAGGGGAAATAGGGGATTTCAAAATGCCACTCCGGGGGGGTTTGAAGGCTATCCTACCATGGAGGCCCCCCTTCTCCTAACGTTGGGGACGACCCGCGGTTCCCTCTTGCGGACCCGTTTTCCCCATCCCCATCACCCCGCGTGGACTCCCGCCGACACGCCACCCGAGAAAACAAAACGGCCCTCCGTTTCGGAGGGCCGTTTCCCTAATATCGCTCGAAACGAATCAGCCGACGCCTTGGGCGCGTTGCAGGCTCTTGCCTTCGGTAGGCAGGCTCGGGGCGATCATCATCTCCACCTGCTGCATCTCGCGGATGTTGCGGGCTCCGAGCGAACCCATCGACAAGCGCAATGCGCCCACCAGGTTCATGGTTCCGTCGTCGCGGCGCGCCGGACCGAGCAGAATCTCGCGCAGTGTTCCGGAAACCCCCACCTGGATGCGGGTGCCGCGGGGAAGGTCCGCAGACGATGTGGCCATGCCCCACGAACAACCGGGGGCCGGCGCCTCGGCCGCCGCCGCAATCGTGGACCCGAGCATCACGGCATCGGCTCCCGCGGCAATGGCCTTGGAAATATCCCCGCCGTTGCGAATCCCGCCGTCGGTGACGATCGGAACATAGCGGCCGGACTGCTCGAAATAATCGTCACGGGCAGCCGCACAGTCGGCAGTGGCCGTGATCTGCGGCACCCCGATGCCCAGTACCTTGCGACTCGTGCAGATATGCCCGGGACCGACCCCGACCAACACCGCCGCCGCACCGGCCTGCATCAGCTCCAATGTCGCCTGATAACCGACTGTGTTCCCAACAATGACCGGTACCGGGCACTGCCGGCAGAAATCCGCCACCGGGAACTCCGGAATCGCCGACGATTCAAACCGGACTGTTCCCACCGTGCTCTGGATGACAAAAATGTCGACACCCGCGGCAATCGCCGCCTCCGCAGCCACATGGGCCGTATGCGGAGCAGCCGCCACCGCCGCCAGACCACCGTTGTCCTTGATCTCGCGAACACGACGCGCAATCAGGTCGGGGCGGATCGGCGCGGATGCGTACAAATCCTGAATGTACGGAATAACCCCCTGCGCGGGGTGGTCGGCGATCTGCTGCAACACCGCCTCGGCGTCCTCGTAACGCGCCTGGATTCCGTCGGCGTTCAACACCGCAATCCCGCCCAGCTTGCTCATCTCCACCGCCAGACGCGGATTCACCGCGCCGTCCAGCGAGGAAGCCAATATCGGGATCTCGATACGGCGGCCGGCCAAGGTCCAGCTGACATCCACATCGCGCGCGTCGATCACCAACGGTCCCGGCGCAAGCGCCACCTCGTCGAACCCGTAGGCACGTCGCGCCTTCCGACGTCCGCCAACCACGATTTCCAAAGCCGTACCTCCAGAAAAGTGCCACTATGCTACCACGCACCCAAACCCCCAAAACCCTCCCGCGGCCCGCAATCCATTCCCGTTAAAACCGACCGGAACACCGTTGTTTCACGAGGTGCTCAGTACACGAATCCCGGGTGCTTGATCAACCCGCCAAAGACCACAAAGATCCCAAAATGAGGAAGGAATCGGAACTTCCAATCCGCCAATCCACCCCATGCCCCGCCGAAACCCGGACCAACGTTGGCAACGGGCCCCGCTGCCCCGTTCTTCGCACCGCTTCCCGGTCACCGCACACCGCGGAGACCACACAAAACACCCCGAAAACACCATCGCTTCCCTGCGCGCCGCCATCGCCGCCGGCGCGGATTTCGTCGAGGTCGACCTGCGCACCACCCGCGACAACCACATTGTTGTCTGCCACGATCGCACCGTCGACCGCACCACCGACGGCAACGGCGCAGTCCGCGAACTCACGCTGGCCCAAATCCGCACCCTGAACATCCGTGGAGGCGGCAAATCCCCCCGACGCGACGATCTCCATGTCCCGACATTCGCCGAAATGCTCCGGGCCGCACGCGGACGCATCGGCTTTTACCTCGACTGCAAGGAAGTCCACCCCGACGAAGCCGCGGCACTGGTGCGCAGGCACAATCTCCTCGAACGCTGTGTCGTCTACGCCAACCCCGACGAATGCGCACGATGGAAACGACTGGTCCCCGAAATGCCGGTCATGACCAGCCCCCCGCGCGAGATACGGTCAAACGACGAACTCCTCGCCTGGCTCAACCAATTCCCCGTGGAAATCGTCGACGGTCCGCTCACTTGGTACACACCCGCCTTGGTGAGGACAATCCACCATCACGGCGCAGTCGCCTGGCCCGATTGCATGCTTCCCGACGAAACCCCGGCCCTGTGGGAAGGCGCACGCAACCTCGGTGTCGACGGCCTGCAGACCGACCACCCCGCCGATCTGGTCCGCTGGCGCAACAAACACATCCCGCGCAACGGCTGAACCGTTTACCCAGTCCACTTCGGTCGCGCCACCAACTCATCACGACGAACGACCGAACCATTGCGCGTGACGGGAAACCAAGGCCATTGCGTGGTTGACTGGTCGGCTCGACCCGAGACCAAGCCCTTGCTACGGCGACAGTTCCTTCAAAAGGCGCTCGTCGACTTTCTCCAGTCCCGTGTCTCCGAACTGGACCACCTTGCCCGATGCTCCCCGCACCTGAACATCCGCCCCCTGCGCCATCCAACGGGCCCAGTTGCGGTTCCGGGACGCCAACGCAAACCACAATGGCGAAAACGACTTGATTTTCACAACGTCAACGCTCTCGGCTTTCTCCGTGCCCGATTCCGCCCACTGCGACCCGTTCTGGAAAAACACCCGGCCCGCCACCACTTTTACCGAGTTCAGCTGACGGTCCGCCTGCTCCCGCTCCGCACCCGCCACCGCCCCGGCAGCGAACCGATTGCCGACCTGAGCCTGGTTGCGCTGGGCACGCAACGCCTGACTGCGGTTGACCGCACCCTCGCCCGACGGAGACGCACCCTGCAACGCCTTGGCGCTCACATCCAGCCGGAACGACGGCCGCGGCTGCCCCGGCTCCGGAACATACCCCGCCGTGTACGGGGTCAGGATTCCATACGTTTTCGACAACGAAACCACACTCTCGATCAGCTCCTTGGTACGCGGATCGTCCGGGTCCGACAGCCGGATCTGATCCAGCAACTCCCCGATGCGCCGCGCCGCCCACAGCTGCGGAACCCAGTCCGACTCGGACGATCGCTCCGGGAACGCCGCCTCCAGCACAAACCGCTTGGGACCGTCGGGGGTCTCGCCCTCGAGAATCAAGCGCCCCTTCGGAACCGGCCCGCGGTAACGACCCGCCACCAGCCACGGCACCCCCTCGTACAGGTCCGGCAACTGCTCCAGCGACGGTGTCATGTCTCGAACCGAAACCCCCTCCATGCGGAGCACCGGGTTGGCGAGCAATGGATCCCCGGAACGCGCCAGGAAACGCGCGGTCTTCACCTCGATGTCCTCGTCGGGACGCACATAATCGGCATCCCCACGCAGACGACCCGCCAGTTGGTCGAGGAACGGCACATCCACATCGTAACCAACCCCGAACACAAACACCCGGGTGCGCGATCCAGCGCGCTTCACCGCCTCCGCCACCAAAGTCCGCGTGTCGCGCTGTCCGACCGTCGGCCTTCCGTCCGTGAAGAACAACACCGCCGCCTTGTGGTCCCTATCGAAACTTTCCAGCCCGGACCTCAATGCGGCGTCGATGTTGGTGCCGCCGTCCGCTGTCAAATCGTCCACCCAGCGTCGGGCGACCTTCAGATTTTCGACATTGGCCGGTTTCGGCGCGTCGAACGCGCGTTCCGCCTTGTCGGAGAAGGAAATCAGCTGGAATTGGTCGACCGGGCGCAACTGCTCAAGGGCCGCGAGGAGCGCACCACGGGCCTGCTCGATCTTGCGCCCCGACATCGAGCCGGAACGGTCCATCACGAGCACCCATTTGCGCGGCGAAGCCTGACTCCGCGCGGGCGCGGGCCGCCCCGGGGACGCCACCAAAGCAAAGGTCCCGTCGCCGTCGCCCACGCGATACGTGGACAGCGCCAACGCCAACGCCTCGTCCTTGGCCGCAGTGGCGAGAACCACCACCGACGGCGACTCGGCCAATGCGGTATCGCCTACCTTGGCGTCAAAGCGAACCGTGGTTCGGCCGCCTTCCCGCTGCTGGACCTCCACCGCATGGGTGGGTGAATACACGTGCGGAATCTGATTCAGGGAAATGTCCCAGCGGACACGCTCGGCTGCCGGAAGATGGGGGCCGCGGAACCGAAACTCCAAACGCCAGCTCGCCCCCACCCGCGGGAGCGCATGGGTGAGGCGCAGGGTGAGCTTGCGAGTCGAACGCGGGTCTATGGGGAACACCCGCATCCGGACCGCCTCGAGCCCCTCGAACTCCAGCAACGCCGGATCGCGACGCTGGCGCACAATTTCCTCGTACAACCTGCGCGCGTTGTCCTTGTCGAGAATCTCTGACTCGAGGCGACGTTCCCCGTCGTAGGCCGCGAAATCCCGTACCGCCGCACCCTCGGGAATCGGCAGGAGCAAGTCACCCTCGCGCGGCTGATCGGAGGGATTGCGCAGGAGCAGTTCCACTTTCGACGACGCCACGCCGGCCTTGACATCGGTGGACACCTGAATCGATTCGAGTGCGATTGGTTCGAGGGGCCGGAACGGGGGCGGGGGGATCGGCGGAATCGGAGGTCGCGGAGGACGCGGCGGCGCAACCACCTGACTGGAGCGGGCCCATTGCGCGGCAAACGGCGACACCGCCGCGGCGGCGCTCAGAATAACGGTTCGACGTCGGATCGGCATGGTTTCTCCTCCGGAAGGGCACGGCGACCACCGCCTTCAACCGGGTGGACGTAAACCGTGCGACCCATGTTCGCCCGAGAATCTTCAGGAACCGCGGGTGACCCGGCACACACGAGCGCCACAATCCGCCGGCGGGTAGAGCGCCGCCCCTGCCGAAGCCCCACGGAACTGTGTCTCCGGTAACGATCCCAAAAACAAAAAAGGCCGGAGCGAATCCGCTCCGGCCCTTTACGATGCGATCAGCTGTCGCGCT
>CAZYBA010000009.1:4547-24749 GCA_964646105.1 uncultured Armatimonadia bacterium | reverse complement strand
GTGCTGGGTGACGTTCACCCAACCCGCCGCCGCACCAACCAAGCCCCCCCAACAACAGAACGCACCCGCCCGGGAACGCACGCCATCTTGGCCGCCATTGCCCAAGCGAGCCGTTGGCACAACCGGACCACGCCCACGACAGAACGCACCCGCCCCGGCCACCGGGCTGCGCTGGTTGACGTTAACATTTATTGGTTTCCGTTCACAATCCTTCTCCATGGGAGGACGGGCGATGCGCCGCAGGTTGTGCCGGAATTGCGCCCCCACCCCGCATCCCGATGGCTCGCGACACGGTGGAGGGACCGCGTGAAACTGCGCAAACGGCTGCCCGAGAGCCGCGCCGAGAAACGCGAGCGACTCAAGTCCGAAAAACAGAACCGGCTGTCCGAACGCGAGCTGGCGTTGCGCCGCAAGGAACTCTGGCTCCGGCAGCAAGAGGAAAGCCGTGAAGTCTGGAAACTCTGGCGCCGTGCGGTCAAGCACCGGCTCGATTCCGACGCAAGCTATGCCGAGTTTGAACAGACCCATTTGGCGTTGTGGGATTGGTTCCGCCACGCCGGCATGCCGGACGCCGAGGCGACGTTAGCAATGCAGCGCCGCGCCGACGGCAAATCGTTCTCGATGGAACCGTTGGTGCACTGGGTGGCGACCGGACCCCGCCGCGCCGACTCCACCCTCTGGCGCTGGGTGGCGTCCACACCCCTGACCCCCGACCAAAAACAGGCGATCGGAGCGATGGTGCTACGTGCGGTGGATCGCCCGTACTTTTTCCGCGGATTCCGCCGGCTCGGACCGCTGGCACGGGCATCGGAAACACCATGGCTGCGCGACGAATTGGCGCATCGTTGCGCTTTGGATTCCAGAGACGGTGTGTGCACGCGGGCGCGCTGGCTGCTGGCGTTTCTCGAACGTCACGGGGATTTTATGGAAGAGAGTCGCGCCGAATCCGCCTGACTCCGCGAAAACAGTCTGTGCGCGAGGCCTCCTCCGGTACACTGACCGCGCCATGGAAACCCTGCCTCCCCATCCGAAACGCTATGCCTGTCGCCGGACTCCGGTGCCGCTGGTCATCGACGGTCGCCTGGACAAGCCGCAATGGGACCGTGCGCCCTGGACCGACGATTTCAACGATATCGAGGGGGATATCCGCCCCAAGCCGCGCCACCGCACGCGGGCCAAGATGCTCTGGGACGACACCTATTTCTACATCGGGGCGTGGCTGGACGAACCGAATGTCTGGGCCACCCTGACCGAGCACGACAGCGTCATTTTTCAGGACAACGATTTCGAAGTCTTCATCGACCCCGACGGCGACAACCACGACTATTACGAGCTCGAGATCAATGCCCTCAACACGACGTGGGATCTCCACTTGCCCAAACCGTACCGGGACGGCGGACCGGCGCGCAACGAGTGGGAGATTCCGGGCATGAAGACGGCGGTGTTCGTGGACGGCACACTCAACAACCCTTCCGACACCGACAAGGGGTGGAGTGTCGAGATCGCGCTGCCGTGGAAATCGCTGGCGCAGTATGCCGGGGTGCCGAGCCCGCCGCTTACGGGCGATTTCTGGCGGGTGAATTTCTCGCGGGTCGAGTGGGATGTGACGGTCGAGAACGGGAAAACCACCAAGGTGCCCGGGCGCCCCGAACACAACTGGGTGTGGAGCCCGCAGGGGGTGGTCGACATGCACCGTCCCGAACGCTGGGGGTATGTGTGGTTTGTCGGCAGTGACGACGGCCCGGATTCCGCGCCGGAGGATCCGCACTGGGAGGCGCGTTGCCGCCTGATGGACGTCTACCACGCGCAGCGCCGGTACCGGGAATCCCACGGCCGTTGGGCGACCATGATTTCCGACTTGGGTTTGGATTTGCCGGAGGCGTCGATGTGGCCGACCGAAGACAGCGGGTGGGAGGCGGCCTGGCGCGGTGTGCGTGTCCGCCACGACAGCAAACTACGTCGTGGTTGAAGCGGGAAATGCCGTTTTCGCCACGACAACGATCTGCATCGTGGTCGAGCCAGAGCCGGACCTGTCACAAAGCGGGCGGGCGGTCGTTCCGATTCGTATGCCGAATTGCGAACATTTCCCCTACGCCCAAGACCAACGTCGATCCGAAATGGGAATTGTGCAAACGTCGTTCCGAACCGGGGTTGTGAGCCGACGCGCGGGGTTGAACTTGGCCACGCGGTTGCTGGCAAGCTGGATGATCGCGGGTATTGGGATCGGGCCGGGCTTGCCGGTCGCGAGCTCCGAGGACGCCCCCGCGGTGGTGCTAACCGCTTCCGGGTTGCGCGGGCCGATCTGGTTCCCCGACGGGCGCGACAAGGAGTCGGGCTGGGTTGTGGGAGGCGATCGGAAGGCTGCGATCACGGTCGGTTCCGATGGCTCGACGGGTGTGGAGGCGCCGGTGCGGGTGGCTGACCGCGCTTTCCGGGGTTGGAAACAGGGTAAACGTTGGCTCACCAAGGACGTCCGCCTCGGGAATGTAGCGCGGCTGCCGCGGGGAACGGTGTTGACTGCGGTCTACGAGCCTACCCCGCTCGACACCGAGCCCGCTTTGGTGCATTATTCGACGCCGAACCAAGGGCGATGGGCAACATGGCCGCGGACGGTGCAGGTGGATTCGAAGTTGCCGTCGGAAATCCGTGCCGCGATCTGGGAAGGGATCCGGCGCTGGGATCTGGCCACGGGTGGCGCAATTCGTCTCGACGAAACCCGTGACGAAGAGGCAGCCGACATCACCGTGGTTTTCGCGAATCTTCCGGGTGATCGTTCCGGCCAAACAACCACCAGGGGGCGGACTGCCCCGGACGGTCGATTCGATCTGGAGAAAGCACGGGTGGTTTTGTCGACCGCGTTGGTGGACGGTTCGGACAAGAAGTATCTGGCCGGCATTGCCGCGGTGGCATCCCACGAGATCGGGCACGCGCTGGGGTTGTCGGGCAAGCCGACCGGGGGACACAGCGACGATCCGCGCGACACGATGACCCCGGTGGTGACGGCCCGTACGCAGTGGCCGACCGCGCGGGATATCAACAGCTTGGCCAAAGCCTATCCGTCGCGTTTTCCGGGTCGATAGCGGTGCGTTCCGTGGAAACAGGGACACTGCCGCAACAATGGCAACGGGAACGGAGTTTTCGAGAACCGATCGGGAGTCTTTGATGGAATTCCAACGACAGGGAAACAGTCGCCGCGGGGCGGGACGGCCCGGGGGCGCCCCGGTGAAACGTCAAAAGGTCTCCGGAAACATAGTCTGGCCGCCTCTGCCGGCGAACGGTGCACCGGGTCCGCAGTCGGTGGACATTGTGGTGCTGGGTTCGGATGGATCGTTGCTTGGCTCCGAGGTCCGCAACCGCCCGACCGCAACCGCCACGGTCGCATTGCGCGAGCCTTGGGAGTTCGAGTTTTCGTCCCGCACCCGCGTGGCAGCGCTGCGCATGCGTTTCCACTCCGAAGTGTCCGCGTCCGGGCCGGTGTGGCGCATGGCGGATTACGAGATTGTTCCGGGCAACCGCAAGGCGGGTGCGGATTCTGTCGTGGCATCCGGCAAGGCGACTCGGGTTTCGGTTTCGGTTCTTTCGGTTCTTGATCCGGGTGTGGAGTCGACCGTCTTGGTGACCGCATGGGATAGCGAGGACCGGGTGGTGGCGGTGGAGCCGGACTCGGTGAAGCTCTCGATCGAGGGTAGCGATCCGGTGGTGGCTTGGTCCGACGGGCGCCTGCGCGGCTTGCGCCCCGGGCTAGCGTCCCTGCGTGCCGAGGCGGGCGGCGTCCGCGGCGAGTTGGTCAAGGTGGGTGTCGGCGTCGCGGTGGTGCGGTTGCGGGGGGACGGGTTGCGTGGTCCGATCGCGATGGAGGCGGATCGCTCGGGGCCTTGGTTGCTACGTCCCGACCAGCCCGCCGCGTTGGAGGTACGCTGGGAACTCGGGAAGGGTCTTTTGGTTCCGACGCGTGTGGCGGATCGTCACTTTGTCGGCTGGTTTGTCGGCAATCGGCGTGTGGGCGACAAGCCCAACCTGATGCGTTTGCCACCCATCGCCTCCGATGACATTCTGGTGGCGCGCTATGCACCGTCTTTGCCGCGCCAGGGGTTCACCCCAAACTTCAAACGTCCCGACCACGGCTTCTGGAGTTCGTTGCCGCGAACATTCCGCATCGACCCGTCGATCGTGGGGCACGAGCGGGATGTGGTGCGTGAGGGCTTGCTGCGTTGGCATCTAGCCACCGGCGGCTTGGCCGGTTTGGTGGAGGCGGCGGGGTCGGAGGTGGAGGATGTTTCGGTGACGATCGGGGACCTTCCGCGGGACCGGGACGGCGAGACGACCACATCGGGTGCCCAGCAGTCGGACGGTCGGGTGTTGCTGCGCAAGGCGCGGATTGTGTTGTCCGACCGTCTGCGTTTGGTCCGGCCCGAGTTGCGCGACACGAATCTTTCGGGAGTCGCCTGCCACGAGGCGGGGCATGCGCTGGGCATTTTCAGTCAGGACAACCAGGGGCACAGCAAATCGAACCAGGATGTGATGAGTCCTCGGGTACAGGCGCGGGCGATCTGGCCGACTCCGCGCGACCTCAACACGTTGGCGTCGATTTACCCGACGTTTTTCCAAGGCACGGACCCGGCGCCAAAGAAGCGTTGATGTCGCGAGTTGGCATTTTCCGGATGGCATTCTGAACCCGCCGGCCCTGTGGCATGGGGCTCTCTCGTTTCCCTCCGGATTGGGAGAGTGAACTCTCCCGCTGAAGGCCTTCGGCCGAATTGGTGATCGGCCCCGCTCGTTTTGCGGCAGATTGCGACGGCATCGAGCGAGCCGGCGATGCCGTTTTCACAGACACATAGTGTGCAGCCCGCACCTGGGTTGCGCCGCATGATCCCGTCCGCAGGAAGGTCGGCCGACATCGGGGGTGCAGGCTGCTTCGTCTTAGGGCACGGGACAGGGCCACCGAGACCGGGGATTCATCCGCCCCGACCGAGCAAACGATCGGCAGATGGACATTGTTTTCGAACGTCGTTCAGAACCGAATCCGCAACCCCGCACCATCCCCATGCAAAGCCCCCTCCGCGGAGAGGACCCCGATGCCCGCACCCCACGCGGTATCCGACAACCAGTGCTTCGCAGAACTGACCCGCGATACCGCTACCATCGCCGCAAACCCGTACCACCAGGCACGATGCCTGGGATACCGACGGGCGAATACATGCGCGACACTGGCCGCCGCCGCGGTATGTCCGGAGGGAAACGAGGAAAATGTCAGCGACGGTCCCCGGTAATGCGGTTCCATCGACTGGTCCGGGCGCTGCTTTCCCACCAACCCCTTCACCAATGTCGTCGCAACCGTCGAATTCGCCAACGCCACCAACGCGGTGCCGGTGGTCTGGCGCGATTCACCCCGTTGGACACCCCACGCCAACGCCAATCCCGTCCCCAACACCAAGCCATCCGCGAGCTGGTTGAACGGCCGGAATGTCCAATCGACCGTACGCAACGGGTCGGCCTGGTCTGTGTCGAACAAACGGACAGTGTGACGATCCGTCGCCAAAAGGGCAGCACCGGCGAGCAGGACACGCCGCTGGTCCTCGGCACGCCGCCATTCCTGGGGAAGTTCCCAACGCAACCACCCCGGCCGCGCAGTGGCACGGGAGCCGGCCTCCGAATCGAACGCAACACCCAACGGTCCCGCAGGGACCGTGGGCGCAACGGTGTCGGCGCAACTCGGTAACGCACACGCCACACAACCGAAAAACAGCGCAATCCGAACGATAACCATTCCACGCATCGCGCCAGCATAGCGCAACCCGAGGCATCGCGCAGGCTCAACCGACTTGCACCCTTTGCCGGTCGAACTGCCCGCACGCCACAGGCAAATCGGGACATACACGGTCCACCGCGAAACCCCGTTCCGACCCGACCACGGTTCCGCCATCAGCGATCCGAGCCCGCCCCCGCCCGTTCTCGATCCGCCCCGCCAACGCCACGGCTATCCCCGGGCACGATGCGCGAATCGTCCCCGGGCATCGCTCCCGGTTCCGAACTCTGTTCCGAATCCGAGGGCCCCGAAATCCGCCCCCCATCTTCCGATTCCGCGCCCTCGGTCCGCTCTTGCGGGACGTCCGTGGTGGTGCCACCCTGCGAGTCCAAACTTCCAAAACCATCCAAGGCGTCCACAATCAATTGGTCATCCCGACGAGAGCGGACCTTCTTCTGAGTTTCATCCACCGTCACCGGCCCGGAACCCGAGTCTTGCAGGGGCTCCAAGCCATCGAGCCGCACCAGCAACCCCATCGCCTGATCCCGAATCTCGGCGGTCGCGACGGGATGACGACGCACCATCTCGAGCACCGTACGCGCCTCTTCCGCCGAACCCGACTGCATCAACGCGAGCGCCAACGCCAACCGGACATTCATGTCGTTGCCGTCCTTGTCCATCAGACGCCGCAGGACATCGGCCGACTCCTTGGCCCGGCCCAAGCGCAACAAACATCCCGCCTCGATGCGCATCCGCTCCGGATCGTCCGGCAGATCGTTGCGCAACGCCTTGCTCTGCGCCAGCGCCGCCTGCCAGTTTCCCTGCACAAACTCGAGACGCATGCGCGCGATCCGCTCGATCGTCGTCGGCGGCGGAACCGTTCGCAACGGATTCCATTCCCGCAAGTCCAACGACCCGTTCCCCACCAGCCACAACACCCCGAAACCGACCAACAGCCAGATCAGAGGGCCCGACAGGCGATTCCAACGTTCGCGGTCAATCATGCGTTCACACCCGCAAACAACAGCCCCCGGCGGTACGGCGATCGGGTCATTGCCAACCGACCAACGCCTCCCGCACCACCCGGCCGTCCCATTCCCGCGCCAACGGCACCCCCATCGCCGACGCCAACGTCGGGCAGGTGTCGAAAATACGGACCGGCTCCTGGAGATCGACGCCACAACGCACTCCCGGGCCGTGCAAGATCCACGGAATGGTCATGTCCTCGTCGCATTCCGTCCCGTGGCTCCTCCCGTGCCCGCCGTGGTCGCTCACGACACACGTGATGGTCTCGTCCCAACGCCCAGCCGCCTTCAAACCGTCGATGACCATCCCGAGGCAACGGTCCGCACCCGCGATCGCGTCCAGATACGGCTCCGACATCCAGCCGTGGATATGCCCCACCTCGTCGGTGTGCCCGAAATACACGAACACCAGGTCGAAATCGAACTTGGCGAAATGCGCCACCGCCTGCTCCGCCACCCACAGGTCGGTCTCCGGCGCCACCGCGTTCCCGTAACACATCGACGCATCCAGATATCCCGGTGCCGCCAGGTCGCGCAATTGCTCCCAGTTGTAAAAAAAGCCGACCTTGCGCCCGGCCGACGACGCCGCTTCCATCAGGCTGGGAACCGGGCGGACCAGCGGGGTGAACGTATTGGACGTGATGCCGTGACGCTCCGGCGGGACGCCGCGCAGCATCGACGTATGGCAGGGGAGGGTCGACGACGGCATGACAGTGCGGGCGGTGAGCGTGGACGCGCCGCGGGCGATCAGGGAATCGATCACCGGGGTCGGCGCCGCCGCCAAACCGTCCGGACGACAACCGTCGATCGAGCACAGCAACACACGACGACGCGGCGGTTCGAGGGGATCCATGCCGGAATTATATCGGTGCGGGCCGTGGAGCCCGGAGATCCGGAGCAGCCCGGAACCGTCGCGCAACCGCGCAATAGGGCGCCCGCCCAACGGTCTCTCCTCTTGTTCACGACCGACCACGACGCAGGATTCCCGCGGGGAATTGGCCAAAGCCCGCCCATGCAACCGCCCCAATGGCCCAAACCGTTCCCCGTCAACGGCACCATCGGTCTCTGTTCGCCGTCCGGGCCGTCGTCCCCCGAAGCCATCGAACGCGCGGTCGCCGCCCTCGAGGCCCGTGGACACCGGGTGTTTGTCGCCCCCAACACCGCAGCACGCCATCCCGATCTCGACTACCTGGCCGGCACCGACGACCAACGCGCCGCCGACCTGAACGCCCTCTTCGCCGACGACACCATCGATCTGATCCTGTGCGCGCGCGGCGGCTACGGTGCAGCTCGGATTCTCGACAAGATCGACTACGACACCATCCGCGCCAACCCCAAGCCGCTGGTCGGCTACTCCGACATCACCGCCCTCAATCTCGCCTTGCTCGCCCGCGCCAACACCATCTCGTACTCCGGAATCATGGCGACCGCCGGGGACGGTTTTGGCGAGGACACCCTCGACCCGTTCAGCGAGGCCAGTTTCTTCGATGCGGTTTCCAGAGCAATCGATTCCGAGCAAGCGCAGCCGGAGACCCAGCCGTTACGCTGGCTGCGCGCACCCCGTGATCCCGAACAACCTCTGTCCGGACGCCTCATTCCCGTCTGCCTCACCCTTCTGGAAAGTCTGGTCGCCACCCAATACCGGCCGTCCCTCGACAACGCACTGCTCATGATCGAGGACGTTGACGAAAATCCGTACGCCATCGACCGCGCGCTCACCCAACTGCGTCTGGCCGGCCTGCTCGACAACTTGGCCGGAGTGCTGGTGGGATCGTTCACCGGAACTCCGGAACAAAACCCAATTCTCGCGGAGAGGGTGCCCGCGCTGGTATGCTCGTTGGTCCCCGAGCAGGTTCCGGTGGTGGCGGGTGCGGCATACGGCCACATCCCGCGCCGCCTCACGTTGCCGGTGGGGGCGTTCGCCACGGTTGACATCGCCCAAGGGATATTTCTCTTCTGCGCCTAACCCATTCGATGCCGTTCGATTGACGTCTCGGCGGGCTTGGCTAGGGTTTGGCAATGGCTTGGTTCGCTGAGGAGTTGTTACGGTGGATGTCGACGTCGTGCCAGGCTCGGCTGCGGCTTTTCGCTGGACGGGTCCGCCGGCGGATGCTGCCCCGGAACGTCAAACCGGGTCGTGGGAGCCCAAACGCAGTTCTGTCAGCTCCGCCGCAACCGAATCCGGGATCTCGATCCGGTCGGCCCCAGCCACCGCGGCGATGGTCTCCGGTCGATGCGCGCCAATGCAGGACGCCACCGGAAACCCGAGGGTGCGTTGCCAAGCGAGGGCCAACGCAGCCGGGTCCACCCCCAGCGTGTTCGCAAACTCGCGAACCCGTCCCCGCATCGCCCGGTTGAACTCCGAGTCCCACGGACCGCCGTCCTCGGGCTTTCCGGCAAACCACCCGCCGGCGGACGCCGACCAGGAAACCAGCGGCGTCCGGGTCTCCCGGTGGAAATCCAACGTTGCCCGGTCGACGGTCCGCATGGTCGGGTCCTCGGTCGCTTTCCAGCTTGGCAGCGCCAGGCTGCACTGCACGGAACTGACGCAAATCCCGGGGACGCCTCGGGCGGCGGCACAGTGGTTGAACGCCTGAATCCGTTCCGGCAACCAGTTGCTGGCTCCCAATCGGGCGATCTTGCCCTCGGCCAGATAAGTGGCGCACCGTTCGACAAGTTCGGGAATCGGGGTCGTGCCGTCGTCGCGATGCAGGTACCAAAGGTCCAGCCGGTCCACCCCGAGTCGTTTTCGGCTGTCGTCGATGTCGCGCCGCAGCTGACGTTTTGACAGGAAATCCTCTGGACGGCGGTAGTAACGCCCGAACGCCGGATGCCCGCCCTTGGTGGCAACGAACACCCTGTCCGTCGCGCCGAGGACTTTCAGAACCCTTGCCAACTCGCGCTCGCTCTTGCCGGAACCGCGCCATTCCCAGCCGGCATAGACATGGGCGGTATCGAAGAATGTCCCGCCTGCTTCCAGGAACGCCGCCACCACCGCCTCGGCCTCGTGTCCACGCAAGGCGGTCCCGAGCGGGCCACACCCGAAGCACAGCCACGGCAACACGGTCCCGGAGGCGAGCGTAACGGTTTTCATGGGACGCGATTCCCCATACGCACGGTGTTTTCCTAACGGTGTTCGACGAGCGTTGCCCGAAGGCCCGAATTGCCGACACCGACCTGGGGGTGAGGATTCCGCAACTCCGATCCGGCGCTGCGCGATTGACACTCCCCATGCCGCGTGGTACGTTTTCCAGCATGTCCGATCGGCCACAGCCAGTCGATGTGGCCGCGCGTGTGCTGGGATTGCTGGTCTTTCTCCTCGGTGTCGGCCTGATAGTCTGGGTCTTCCGCCAGGCCGAACTTCTCTACCTCGCGCCGCCACTCAAGTTGCCCGAACCCGCTCCGGCGCCGGTATTGCCCAAGGGGTCAGCGGGGGCGGTTGCGCCCGCGACGGGAGAGGCCATCGGCAAGGCCGCGGCGGCCGTCGGCGCGGACCTCGCCACCACGGTTTCCCGGTTGCTGTCCCTGCTGCTGATGGCCCTCGCCGGCGGCCTCACGGCGTCGCTGGGTCTCCGCCTTGTGGGCGCGCTTCGCCGCAATCTTTGATTTGAAACGTCGCTTCGGGGGCTCCGGCTCGACAACCGGTGCCGCGACTGCCGGCGGTCCCTTCGGCGCCGGATAATCGTCCTCGGTCGGCTCGGTCATCCGCACGGTCCGCCCGTCCGGAAACCGCAGGATGTCTCCGATCCGCAGCTTTCGTCCACGCCGGATCTCCGGTTCGCCGTTGACCCGCAACCCCCCGCTCTCGAGGATTTGCTTGCCCTCGCCGCCGGTGCGCGCCTCGCCGATGGCCTTGATCAACTGGCCCAGCGTAATAAAATCGCCCCGGACTCCAA
Organism: uncultured Armatimonadia bacterium; assembly: GCA_964646105.1. Taxonomy (GTDB): domain Bacteria; phylum Armatimonadota; class Armatimonadia; order Armatimonadales; family Armatimonadaceae; genus CAIRTT01. Next base: position 14,082 of record CAZYBA010000009.1, on the reverse strand, counting down.
ACGTCTCGCCCTCGGTACGGTTGACATCGTTTTGTTCGTCGGAAGTCATTCGCCCGCTCCGTTCCCGGCACCCGCGCCAAATGTCCCGGACAACGCGTGGTTGATGAACGTAAACACATCGGCCTGTTCCTCGACCACCTTCGAAACCGGCTTGCCCGCCCCGTGGCCCGCGCGCACTTCCACCCGGATCAAGGTCGGGGGACCGTCGGGGTGCTGGGCGGCCTGCAACGCCGCGGCGAATTTGTACGAATGTGCCGGCACCACCCGGTCGTCGTGGTCGGACGTGGTCACCAATGTCGCCGGATACACGGTCCCCGGCTTGAGGTTGTGGTACGGCGAGTAGGCGTGCAATGCGCGGAACTCGTCAACGTTCTGAACCGACCCGTAGTCGGATTCCCAGGCCCAGCCGATCGTGAATTGGGAGAATCGCAGCATGTCGAGCACCCCGACCGCCGGCACCGCCGCGCCGTAGAGATCCGGACGCTGGGTCATGCAGGCACCCACCAACAGGCCGCCGTTGCTGCCCCCGGCGATCGCGATTTTCCCCGGCGATGTCCACCCTTGCGCCACCAACCACTCGGCGCACGCGATGAAATCGTCGAAGACATTCTGCTTGTTGGTCTTGGTGCCGGCCTGATGCCACGCCTGCCCGTACTCGCCGCCGCCGCGCAGGTTGGCCACCGCATAGATGCCTCCGGCCTCCATCCACGCGATCGCGGCGGGCGAAAAACCGGGTGTCAACGAAATATTGAATCCCCCGTACCCGTACAGGTACACCCGATGGTCGCCGGTCGGGTCGAGCCCCTTGCGGTGGGTCAGGAACATCGGAACCTTCGTGCCGTCCTTGCTGGCCACAAACACCTGGGTGGTTTGGAAATTCTCCGGGTCGAACGGGACATCCGGCGAACGCAGTAGCGCGGTGGCCCCGGTGGTGTTGTCCAGCCGGCAGATGCTGGTCGGATAGGTGTAGCTGGTGAACGCGAAAAAGGTCTCGGGATCGTTGCGTCGTCCGCCGAAACCGGTGGCGGTCCCGATGCCCGGCAGTTCGAGGGTTCCCCGGTCCGAGCCGTCGGTGCCGATGCGGCGCACCACGGTGCGGGCGTGGTGCAGCAGGCGCACGACCAACGTGTCGCCGAAGAGGGAAACCCCCTGGATGGCGTCGGATTGCTCGGGGAACACGGTCCGCCACTGGTGCGGAAGCGGCCGCTGCCGGTCGATCGCCACAATCCGCTGGTTCGGCGCATTGTTGTCGGTGAGCACCCAGAACAGGCCGCCGTCGTTGCCGAGGATTTCGTACGACGCATCCCCGTCGGCGAGGAACGGCTCCACGGGGGAGTCGGGTCCGGCCGCCAGGTCTTTCAGGAAAATCCGGTTGCGCGGGTCGGTCCCTTGATGGGTGGAAACTACCAGCCAACGTCCGTCCTCGGTGTATTCACCATCGATGTTCCACTGGGGCTGGTCGGGACGTTCGTACAGCAGGATGTCGTCGTCCTGGGAGGTTCCAAGGCGGTGGAAGTAGAGCTTGTGGTTGACGTTGACCTGCTGGTACGCCGTGTTCTCATCCGGCGCGTCGTAGCGGCTGTACGCAAACCCGGTGGCTTGGGAGTCCCAGGACGCCCCGGTGAACTTGGCCCAGCGGATGTGGTCGGGGAGGTCGTCGCCGGTGGCGATGTCGCGTACCTTCCACTCCTGCCAGTCGGAGCCGGCGGATGCCAGGGCGTAGGCGAGGTACTGGCCGCCCGGGCTTGAGCTCGCCCCGGCCAGCGCCACGGTTCCGTCGTCGCTCAGGGTGTTCGGATCGAGCAGGACACGGGTGCCGGATTCGCCGGGGGCGCCGGTCGGCGACGACGACACCAGCAGCACGGACTGGTTTTGCAGGCCGCTGTTGTGGGTGAGCAGGTAGAGGTCGCCGACACGGGCCGGAATCCCGAATCGTTCGTAATTCCACAGGGTGCGCAGGCGCTGCAGCCATTCGCTACGCCCCGACATGGTCTGGAGGATGCCGTGCGTGTGGGTGTTCTGCTCTTCGACCCACGCCTTGGTTTCCTCGGAAACCGCGTCCTCGAGCCAGCGGTACGGATCGGCGACCGGGGTGCCGTGGTAATGGTCGACATGATCGACAGTGCGGGTGACAGGTGCGGGCATGGGAAAGGGATCCTTGGAGACGCGGCGCAAGCAGGACCGGGGACGGTGTGGTTGGGGCCGGGGGTATGGATTCAGGATACCGGGTTTTCCCGAGGGGCGGGTAGGTCGACCCGGGGTGTTCGTCCCGCGTCACCACGCTGGGAATGCCCGATATCGGGAAAACGAGGCGTTTTCGGGATGTTGTCGGTGCGAACGGTGCGCTCCGGGTTCGGTGGTGCGCTGCGGGCAGCGCGGTACTTGACCAACCGGATCCGGTCCCAGGTTGGACGGCCTCGGTGTCGAGCGGATCAGTCCCCGGTTTGACGTCGTTCCAGGAGGCGGATGAGATTCCGCATGGGGCCGGGCGGCGGGGACGAAAACTCGAGGGTTTCGCCGGAGCGGGGGTGGGTGAATGTCAACCGGCAGGCATGGAGGGCCTGTCCCCCGAGGACCGCCACCGCCCGGTCGATGGCTTGGTCTCCGCACTTGCGTTCGCCGCCATAGACAGGGTCGCCCACCACCGGATAGCCGGCGTAACGACAGTGGACACGGATCTGGTGGGTACGTCCGGTCTGCAGTGTGCAGCGCAGGCGGGTCATCGCGGCGAAGCGGTTTTCCACATGGATTTCGGTGACCGCGCTTCGAACATTGCCGTGGTCCTTGGGATCGAGCACGGCCATTTTCTTGCGATCGGTGGGATGCCGACCGATCGGGGCGTCCACCACCGCGTCGTCCCACGGCGGGGTGCCCCACACCAGCGCGTCGTAGATGCGCTTGGCAGTGCGCGACTGGATCTGCTTTTGCAGCGCCTGGTGCGTGAAATCGTTCTTTGCCACCATCAGCAGGCCGGTGGTGTCCTTGTCGAGGCGGTGGACAATTCCGGGACGTTCGACCCCGCCCACGCCGGACAGTTCGGTGCAATGGGCGAGCAGGGCGTTCACCAGGGTGTCGTCGCCGGTGCCGGGTGCCGGGTGCACCGCCATGCCGCGCGGCTTGTCGATCACCAGCAGGTCGTTGTCCTCGAACACGATGGTCAGCGGAATGGCCTTGGCGGGCATGTCGGCCGGCTTGGCGGGCGGGATGTCGACCACGATCTCCTGGCCATCGAGCACCTTGGTGGATGCCTTGGCGGCGATTTTGTCGACTGTCACCCGTTCGTCGTCGATCCAGGCCCGGATCCGGCTGCGCGAGACATCGCCCAGATGGCGGGCCAGCACGACATCGATCCGGACCCCGTTGTCTTCGGGGCCGGCGACCAGCGTGGTGGCAGAAGCGGCAGCGGCGGACGTTTCCATGGTTAGTTTTCCAAGCGACCGGGAGGCACGACACCGTTCCGGGCCCCGTGTTCCGCAGGACCAGCGATCGGGGTGGTGGTGGAAGCGGCGAACGTTTCCTTCAATTACGCGTTCCGTCGCTTGGCCATCACCACCATGGCGATCCCGGCGGCAATGACCGTGGCCAGGCTGGCGATCTGTCCGGTGGTGAGTCCGGCGGCGAGCACTTCTGCGGTGGCTCCTTCGCGCACAAACTCCACGAGGAAACGGTAGACACCGTAGAGGGCCATGAAGACAAGGAGCAGCTGGCCCGGGAACGTCCGGCGTCGTTCGAGCAACACCAGCACACCGTAAATCAGGAGCCCAGCGATGGCGGAATACAGCTGCGCGGGGTGGACCAAACCGGTGGAAACTCCCCCGTCGTGCTTGAACTCGACCGCCCACGGCAGCGAGCATTTGCTCCCGTGGCAGCATCCGTTCAGGAAACATCCGATCCGCCCGATGGCGTACCCGATCGGGAGTGAAACAGCGGTCAGGTCGGCGGCGTCACCCACCTTGATCCCGCGGCGTTTCGCGGCCCAGACACCCGCCGCCACCCCGCCGATCAGGCCCCCGAACGAGGTCATGCCGCCGGTCCAGATGGCCAGGATTTCCCCCGGATGGCTGGCGAAGTAGCTGGCTTGCTGCGCGACAAACGCCAACCGCCCGCCGACAATCCCGCCGAGCAGGCCGATCAGGGAACAATCCCATATCGCATCCGGCGCGATGCCGTAGCGCGGCGCGCGTTTGACCGCCCGGAATGTCGCGGCGAGGAAGGCGACCAACAGGAGCAGCCCCCACGAGTGCAGGGTGAACGGTCCGATCTTGAAGAGTACCGGCAACATGTCAGGGATTCTCCGGGGTCGGTTCGGTGGACTGCGCCGGTCCCGTGTCGGATTCCGGCTTTTCCGGCAGCAGGCTGCGCAGCATCAGCAGGCCGATCCCGAGGGTGATCGCGGAATCGGCGAGATTGAAGACCGGGAATTGGATCAGTCGGAAATCAAGGTAGTCGACCACGTAGCCGAAGCGCAGGCGGTCGATTAGGTTGCCGATGGCGCCGCCGAGGGGCATCGCCAGCGCGGTCCCGAGCAGGATCGGCAACCGCCCCCTGGCACGCCGTTCGGTGAGGACAATCCCGATCGAGATTAGGACACCTGCCGCGACAATCAACCCGATCCGTCCCTCAAGCATGCTGAACGCCGCGCCGCGGTTGTGGACATGGGTGAGGTGGAACACTCCCGGCCACAGCGGGACCGTCCCGACTTCCCCGATCGGCAGCTTGCGCAGGACAATCGCCTTGACAAGCTGGTCCGCCATCGCGATCAGAAGTGCGATGGTGTAGAACGCGGCGGGCGGCAGCGGGCGTTGTTTCATGCGCCCTCGGCGTTCACCGCGCCCCGCGCGATCAGTTCCCGGACAATGCGGGCCTGATCGGCGCTCAGGGTGGGATGCTCCGGATCCGACCCGACGTCCTCTCGGACAAACCACGAGCGGGCGCACTTGGTTCCGGGCGCGGGTTCGATGTCGACGGTGACGGTTTCGGACCGGGTCAAGGTCACCTTGGCCGCGATCAGGCACTCGCGCAACAGTTCTGCATGGTGGTCGTCGAGCGGGGCGCCGACCTTGGCCCACGCTTCCGCGGACTTGGTGAGGGTGCCCGCGGCACGCAGCGGTTCCATGGCCGCATTGAACCGATCCCGAACGGCGGCGATGGTCTCGAACAACGCCTCGGTGTCGGCGCAGCGGCGGGACGTGTCGGGGGTCGGGAACGAGGCCAGCTGCGGGCTGGGGCTTTGCTCGCGTGCGCCGGGAAGATGTTCCCAAACGTCCTCGCAGGTGTGCGACAGGATGGGAGTCAGGAGCCGGCAGAGCACGGACGCGATCTCGTAGAACGCGGTCTGCGACGATCTGCGCCGCGGGGATTCGGGCAGTTCGGTGTAGAGCCGATCCTTGAGGACATCGAGGTAGAAGCTGGACAGCTCGACATTGCAGAAGTTCAGGATCGCCTGGGTGGCGCGGTAGAACGCGTACTCGGAATAGGCGGCACCGGTCTCCTCGATCAGCGACTGGAGGCGCGAGAGTGCCCAGCGGTCGAGCGGGTCGAGGTTTTCGACCGCCACCGTATCCACGGCGGGGTTGAAGTCGGCGAGGTTGCCCAGCAGGAAGCGCAGGGTGTTGCGCAGCTTGCGGTAGCCGTCGGCGAGCTGCTTGAGGATGCCGTCCCCGAGACGCGTGTCCTCGGTGTACTCGATGCTGCCCACCCACAAGCGCAGGACGTCCGCGCCGTAGCGTTCGATCACCCCAAGCGGATCCACGGCGTTGCCCTTGGACTTGCTCATCTTGTAGCCCAGTTCGTCGACCGTGAAGCCGTTGGTGACCACCTGCTTGTACGGAGGGGTCCCGTAGAGGGCGGTGGCGATCATCAGGGACGAATTGAACCAGCCGCGGTGTTGGTCGGAGCCTTCGAGGTAGAGGTCGGCCGGCCATCGGTGATGCGGCCAACGTCCGCTGTCGAGCACCGCGCGGTGGGTCGATCCCGAGTCGAACCAGACGTCCAGGACATCGCGTTCCTTTTCGAATTGGTCGGCGGGGATGTTGTTGAACGTATAGCCGGCGGGGAGGATTTCGGCGGGCGGGGTCTGGTACCAGGCCTCGATGCCCTTTTCGCGGATGAGGGCGACGACGGCATCGAACGCGGTGTCGTCGAAGACCGGTTCGCCCCCGGCGTAGAAGAGGGCGATCGGGACTCCCCAGTGGCGCTGCCGTGAAACAGTCCAGTCGGGTCGGCTGGCGACCGCCGCGGCGATCCGGTTGCGTGCTTGCGGTGGGAACCAGCGGACGGAATCGATGCCGGCGAGGGCTTTGTCGCGCAATCCGTCGTGGTCGACCGAGACAAACCATTGGACCGTGGCGCGGAAGATCAGCGGCTTGTAGGGCGCGCGCGGCGAGTGCGGGTACGAGTGGGCATAGTCGGCCTTGCCGAGCAACGCGCCCTCCTCGGCGAGGCGCTCGGGAATGCGCTCGTTCGCCTCGGTGGTGGAGAGTCCGACGAACGGCCCGGCTTCGTCGGTGTAGCGGCCGCGGGAATCGACCGGCGAGAGCACCGGAAGGCCGTATTTCATCCCCGTGATGTAGTCGTCGGCGCCGTGGCCGGGCGCGGTGTGGACAATTCCCGTACCGGTGTCGGTGGTCACATACCCGGCCAGCACCGCTGCCGAGTCGCGGTTCATCTCGGGAAGCGGATGGCGGAAGCGCAACCCTTCGAGGCGGGCGCCCTTGATGGTTTCGACAATTTCACAACCGTCGAGCGCGCAGGCGGCTTGGACCTGCGGGAGCAGTTCCGCGAGGAAGAGCAATGTCCCGGCGTTTGCCGTGCGCACCACGGCGTAGTCGAAGTCGGGATGGAATGCCAGGGCGACATTGGCGGGAATGGTCCACGGGGTGGTGGTCCAGATGACCGCGCGGATGCCGGGGTGGGCCGCCAGGATGCCGTCGGGGTCGGACGCGAGCGGGAACGCCACATGGATGGCGGGGGAGACATGGTCCTTGTACTCGGCCTCGGTGTTGGCGAGTGCGGTTTCGTTGGCGGGGTCCCAGAGAACCGGCTTCAGGCCGCGGTAGACATAGCCTTTGCGGGCCATGGCAAGGAAGGTCTCGACAATGGACGCCTCGAATGCGGGGGCCATGGTGAGGTAGGGGTTGTCCCAGTCGCCGCGGACCCCCAGTCGTTGGAATTGCCCACGCTGGACATCCACCCATTCGGCGGCGTAGGTGCGGCAGCGTGCGCGCAGGGTGTCGGGGGTCCAGGCTTCCTTCTTTTCGCGGAACTCCTTGACCACCTGCACCTCGATCGGGAGGCCGTGGTTGTCCCAGCCGGGCACATAGGGCGCGCGGAATCCGCACATGGTGCGGTGCTTGACCACCATGTCCTTGAGGATTTTGTTCAGGGCGTGGCCGAGGTGGATGTTGCCGTTGGAGTACGGGGGACCGTCGTGGAGCAGGAACGTGCCTTCCGGGGCGTCCTTCTCAAGGCTCCGTTGGTAGATATCCAGATCGTTCCAGCGGGCTTGGACCTGCGGTTCGCGGACCGGGAGATCGGCTTTCATGGGAAAGCCGGTGGCGGGAAGATTGAGGGTTTTGGAGTAATCCATGGTGTGCGTTGGTGACTGGGGTGGCGGCTCGGGCGTCAACGGGCGAACAGGCGCCCCGCCGGGACATCCGCCGCCGAGCCGGAAGCGTTCACGCGGGTGTGGACGCAGGCGGGGGAGTCACGCAACGAGGCGCCGAAGAATCCAGCCGATGCCGCCGCTCTTCGAAAAGTGTTGCATGGAAAGCGTTCCATTATACATTGCGGCACCGCCCCCCCGCCGGGAGCGCAGGCCGGAGCGTATTGTCGGATCGGCGGAGCTGCATCGCCCATTGGGCAGTACATCGGAAATATCGGTGGGAAGGGATTCGTGAGTCCGGTGCACGCTTTCGGAGGGACCGGGGGAGTCCTTGATTCCTTTGAATTGGGCAGCGCAACTGCGTTTTCCCCGCACTTCCCTGTGTCGGGCGGGCAGCCCAACGCGAGCCGTCGCTTAACCTCGGGTCGGGCAGGGATGGTCGTATACTGCCGGCATGTCCCGTGGCGAGCGCCCGACCGAATCCGACCCGCACCCCCTTTCCGATGATTCCGTCATTGCTCCGAGCATCGGCCCCCGTCCACCCACGGTTTCGGCGGCACCGAGCTACGCGTTTGTCGACGTCCTGCGCGGTGTCGCTGCCCTGCTGGTCGTACTCTTCCACCAGCAAATCCATGTATTCCTGAACTATCCCGCCAAACCAATTCCGCCCGGTTCGTTTTCCTGGTGGTTCTTCCTCGGTTTTTTCGACCTAGGCAAATACGCGGTCGTGGTGTTTTTCATGGTGAGCGGCTTTCTGATTCCCGCCACCTTGCGACGTCCCGGCGCCACCCTGCGGCAGTTTGCCCGCCACCGCTTCTTCCGCCTTTACCCGGCGTACTGGCTGTCGATTGCATTCCGCTTGGTTGCGTTGGGCGCACTCGGGACCTTGTCGACCGTGAACTGGACCGATGTCGCAGTCAACTTGACGATGCTCCAGAAATTTGTCGGTAAACCGGACTTCATCGGGGTTTTCTGGACCCTGCAGATCGAGCTGACATTCTATGTGATCTGCGCGTTGCTCTACCGCTTCGGCCGTCTGGATCGCCGCGTGGAAGCCCAAATGGTGGCCCTTGCGTGCGCCCTGCTCTGCGCAGTGGTCCGGTGGCAGACCGGGAAACCGCTCCCGGTTGCCCTGTTCCTTGCCTTGACAGTGATGTTCGCCGGTGACTCGTTACGTTGTCACGGCGAGGGCAGTACCGATATCCGGGAAGTGCGCCGGGTCTTGTGGACCGCGGTCCTCGGGGTGGTTCCGGTAGCCGCCATGGGATACGCCGACGAAGCCCAGCGGTATGTCCTGACCTATTGGGCGGCCATCGCGACGTTCGTGCTGTGTTGGCGGAACGCGAACCGGTTTGCTCGGGACCATTGGAGCAAGAAGCTCTTCGCATTCCTCGGGGAAATCAGCTACGGGATGTACGTTCTGGGTTCCACCATCCTGCTCTGGGTGGGACATCCGCTCTTCGACGCAACCCGCAACCCGTGGCTCACCGCGGGCGCGGTCTTCTCGCTCAGTTTGCTCGTATCGTGGTTCTCGTACCGGTTCGTCGAGTCGCCCGCGATCGCGTTCGGGCGGCGACGTCCCGTGGCGGGAGCGTAGCGGGCAACGGTTTCGTCGAAGTACACCACCAATGCCGGTGACATCTACGCCCCGGTTAGCGGCAGTGGGCTGAACTGGACCTCTTCAGCGTCGACCCTCGGTGGGAACGCTGTCCCGGAACCGGGCGAGTGGGCGGCCATGGGCATCCTCGGCGCCGGCCTCGCCGGCCTCGTGATCCGCAAGCGCCGCAACGGCTGAGCCGTCGCGCCCAGTGCGCATCGTACGAAAACCAAGGGGTCGCCGGCTGGTCCGGCGGCCCCTTTGAACGTCTGGATCGCCTGGCATCCGTCACCCGATCCAGCCAAAGTTCGATCGGCTGTCATTGGGTACTCGTT
>CAZYBA010000009.1:0-4537 GCA_964646105.1 uncultured Armatimonadia bacterium | reverse complement strand
TCAATCCCGAGCCGGCATTCATCCCGCGCTCACTTGGTAACACCCGCATCGTCTACGCCGCATCCCGTCGGTAACTTGGGCGAACGACATACCGATGCACTGCACGATCCCTGACAGCCAAGTTCTGACCCGACTGTCCTTGCGATTTCTTCTCCGGACCCGCTATGCTTCCTCATGCCGAACCAACGGGCCGGAGATCCCCCCATGCGCATGCCGTTCCGTCGTTTTCCCCTGCTCGCCGCCACCGCGCTGACCTTGGCCGCGGGCTGGAGCGCGGTCGCCGGACAGTCTGTCAAACCCGGTGCCCAAGCGCCCGCGAAGTCCGCCGCCAAACCACCGGTCGACTACCTCCGCGACATCCGCCCCATCCTCGCCACCAACTGCTTCGCCTGCCACGGTCCCGACGACAAGGCGCGCCAGGCCGGCCTGCGTCTCGACGAACGCGCCGCGGCCACTCGCGCCAAGTCGGGCAACGCCGCCATCGTTCCCGGCAACCCGGCCCGCAGCACGGTTGTCCAACGCATCCGCGCCACCGGTGCCCTGCGCATGCCGCCCGCGGAATCAGGGCACACGGTCTCCGCCGCCCAGCTGGCCACGCTCGAGCAATGGATCCGTGAAGGGGCGCCCTACGCCGGCCATTGGTCGTTCACCCCGCCCAAACGTCCCGTCGTTCCGAAAGTCGCCGGCGCACGCACCCCGATCGACGCGTTTGTGGCAACCCGCCTCTCCCGCGCCGGTCTCTCCCTTGCCGAGCCCGCCGACAAGCGCACCCTCGCCCGCCGGGTCGCCCTCGACCTCACCGGACTTCCGCTCGCGCCCGCCGAGATGGACGCGTTCGCAAACGACAAACGTCCCGACGCCTACGAACGTCTGGTCGACAAACTGCTGGCCTCGCCGCACTTCGGGGAACGCATGGCGCGTCCTTGGCTCGATATCGCGCGCTACGCCGATTCGGCCGGGTACGGCTCCGACCCCCTGCGCCCGAACATCTGGCCTTGGCGCGACTGGCTCATCGACGCGTTCAACCGCAACCTGCCCTACGACCAGTTCACGCGCCTGGTGCTCGCCGGCGACCTGATCCCCGGTGCCACCGATTCCGACCGTCTCGCCACCGCGTTCCACCGCAATACCATGACCAACACCGAGGGCGGCACCTCGGATGAGGAATTCCGGACCGCCGCGGTCAAGGACCGCACCGCGGTGACCTCTCAGGCGTGGATGGGGCTGACCGTCCAGTGCGCCTCCTGCCACAACCACAAGTACGACCCCATTTCCCAAACCGACTATTACGCCCTCACCGCGATCTTCAACCAGACCGCGGATTTCGACCAACCGGACGAACGTCCCACCCAGCCCACAATCCGCCCCACCGATGCCGCGCGGGCGGCGGAGCTCGACAAGCGCATCGCCGAACTCGAGCAAAAAGTGGCCGCGGAGCCGCGTGCCAACGGCGCATCCGCCAGATTTGTTCGGGTGACCCTGCCGGTTGCCAACGATTTCCTGATGCTGGCGGAGGTGGAAGTGATCGGGGGCGGGGTCAACCACGCCAAGGGCAAGGCGGCCACCCAGTCCAGCACCGATTACGGCGGGGACGCCCGGCGGGCCGTGGACGGCAACCGCGATGGCAATTTCGGGGCGAATACGGTCACCCACACCCGTGCGGAATCCAATCCTTGGTGGGAAGTGGACCTCGGCGCCACCGTCCCGGTGGATTCGGTGGTGCTCTACCCACGCACCGACGCCCATGTCGGACGTCTCAAGGATCTCAAGGTGACCCTGCTGACCGAGGACCGCAAGCCAGTCACCGAAATGACCGCCGCGGGAGCGTTTACGGCCCGACGGGATGTGGCGGTGGTGGAAACTCCGAACAGCAAGGCGCTGGCGGCGGCGCGCGCTGAACGCATGGCCATCGTCACGGTGAACGTCCCGGTGATGCGGGAACTGCCCGCCGACAAGCAGCGCAAGACCCATGTCCTGACATTGGGCAATTATCTCCAGCCCAGCAAGGAAGTTTCCGCGGCGGTTCCTGTCAAGTTCGGCAAACTTCCCGCCGGTGCCAAGCCCGACCGTCTCGCGCTCGCCAACTGGCTGATGGCGAAGTCGAATCCGTTGACCGCGCGGGTGGCGGTCAACCGGATCTGGGGCCTGCTCTTCGGACGCGGGTTGGTGGAAACGGAAGAGGATTTCGGCACCCAGGGCAGTCTGCCTTCCCATCCGGAGCTGCTCGACTGGCTGGCCGTCGAATTCCGGGACAACGGCTGGGACACCAAACGTCTGATCAAGACCATTGTCCTCTCCGACACCTACCGCCAATCGGCCCGTGTCACGTCGGAACGTCTGGCCAAGGATCCGCGGGCGACCCTGCTCTCGCGGTATCCGCGTCGGCGCCTCGACGCCGAGACGGTCCGCGACCAAGCGCTGGCGTTGTCGGGGTTGCTGTCGCGCAAGATCGGGGGACCGTCGGTCTACCCGCCCCAGCCCGACGGTCTCTGGCAGGCGGCGTTCAACGGCGAACGCAGTTACCCAACCAGCACCGGCGAGGACCGCTACCGCCGCGGCCTCTACACATTCTGGCGGCGCACGGTCCCGCACCCGAGCATGGCGACCTTCGACGCGCCGAGCCGGGAGAGCTGTACGCTGCGCCGCCAACCCACCAACACCCCGCTGCAGGCGTTGGTGACCCTCAACGATCCCATTTACGTCGAGATGGCGCGCGCGTTCGGGAAGCGGATTGTCAACGAAGCGCCGAAGGGATTCGAGGCACGTATTTGGTACGGATTGCGTGTCGCCACCGGCCAGATTCCGTCGACAACCCAGATGGCCGCGCTCGCCCGACTTTGGAAAGAAGAGCGTGCCCGCCTGGCCAAGGATCCGGATGCGGCGGCCAAGCTCGCGGGGATGGACGTGCCGGAAGCGGAGCGCGCCGACATGGCCGCGTGGACCGTGGTCGGGAATGTGCTGTTGAACATGGACGCGGTGTTGACGGTTGGATAGGAAGAACAATCACCATGGCTGACTTGCGAACGGAAGAATTTCGCCTGCACAAGGCCCGCGCGATCACCCGGCGCACGTTGTTGCAGCAGGGCGGTCTGGGCATCGGGGCCGCGGCGCTCGGGTCGTTGCTGGCCGCGGACGGTGTGTCGGCGGCGCCGCCGGCGAAAGGGAACGGCAAGGCCAAGCAGGGCCCGCTCGCGCCCAAGAAGCCGATGCTTCCCGCCAAGGCCAAGGCGGTCATTTACCTGCACATGTCCGGGGCGCCGCCGACGCTGGACCTGTTCGACGAGAAACCGAAACTGCGCGAGCTCGACCGTCAGCCCTGCCCCGAATCGTTGCTGCAAGGGCAGAATTTCGCGTTCATCAAGGGACGTCCGGTCATTCTCGGCTCACCCCATCCGTTCATCAAGGCGGGCAGCAACGGCCTGACCATGAGTTCGATGATTCCCAACATGGCGTCGATCGCCGACGAACTCTGTGTCTTGCGTTCGGTCCACACCGACCAGTTCAACCATGCGCCGGCGGAGATGTTTCTTTACACCGGGGCGGCGTTCCCCGGGAACGCGTCCCTGGGCTCGTGGGTGACCTGGGGTCTGGGAACCGAGAATCAGGATCTCCCGGGGTTTGTGGTGTTGGTTTCGGGCGGCACCGACCCAACTGGTGGAAAGAGCCTGTGGAGCAGCGGTTTTCTGCCGAGTGTGTACCAAGGGGTGCAGTGCCGGGCCAGCGGGGACCCGATCCTCTATCTCTCCGACCCGGCCGGCATGGACCGCGCCAGCCGTCGCCGCAGCCTGGACGCCCTGAATGCGTTGAATCAAGAGGAAGTGGGCCGTGTCGGCGACCCGGAGACCCTGACACGGATTTCGCAGTACGAATTGGCGTTCCGGATGCAGATGTCGGTCCCGGACGCGACGGACATTTCGAAGGAGCCGCAGGAGGTTCTGGATCTGTACGGGGCCAAGCCCGGCGAGGCGTCGTTTGCCCGCAATGTCCTGATGGCGCGTCGTCTGGTGGAGCGTGGAGTCCGTTATGTTCAGTTGTACGACTGGGGCTGGGACATCCACGGCACCGGTCCCGGCGACGATTTGATGACCGCGTTCCCGGCGAAATGCCGCCAGGTGGATCAGGCGTCCGCTGCGTTGATCAAGGACCTCAAGCGTCGCGGCATGCTCGACGATGTGCTGGTGGTGTGGGGGGGCGAATTCGGGCGTACTCCGATGAACGAGGCTCGGGATGGTTCGAAGAGTCTGGGCCGCGACCATCACCCGCATTGTTTTTCGATGTGGATGGCGGGTGGAGGTATCCAGCCGGGTATTGCCTACGGGGAGTCGGACGAGTTGGGTTGGAAGGCGGCGGTGGATCCGGTGGGGATCCGCGACTTGCAGTCGACCATTTTGCACCAGATGGGCCTGGACCCGCATCGGCTGAGTTTCCCGTACCAGGGTTTGAACCAGCGTCTGATCGGACCCACGAACGAGGGTCGGGTGTTGAAGAAGATTTTGGCGTGACGCCTCTCTCCGAGGCACATCCGCGTCCGGGAACA
>CAZYBA010000008.1:24123-24985 GCA_964646105.1 uncultured Armatimonadia bacterium | reverse complement strand
ACCGCGAGGCCGTTTCCGACGAGTATGTCGCCAAGGCGCTCGGTGCGACAATCAGATTCGTCGCGATGGCGGTTCCGTCCACTCTGTTCCTTGCGCTGGTCTTGGCCGCGGGACTGGCGGCGGTCCCCGAAAAACGCCGTGGTTTCTGGCGGGCTGCGTGCTACCTCCCCCACCTGTTGACCGTGTCGGTGGTGGGTCTGCTGTGGCGCTGGTTTTACAACACCGAATTCGGCCTTTTCAACGCGTGGCTCGCCCGTTTCGGGATGAAGATCGCGTGGCTGTCGGATGTCAATGTGGCAATGCCCGCGATTGTCCTCATGACACTCTGGTGGACCGTCGGCGGGCCGATGCTGGTGTTGCTGGCCGCAATCCAGAACATTCCGACCGGCTACCAGGAAGCCGCGGCGCTTGACGGTGCCACCGGAACACAGCGTTTTTTCCGAATCACACTGCCGCTGCTGCGCCCCGTCCTCCTGTTTTCAATGGTGATGAATGTGATCGGGTCGTTCCAGGTGTTCGGGCAGGTGTACATGATCACCCGTGGCGGCCCCGAGTTGTCCACCCGGACTCTGGTCCAATACATCTACGACACCGCGTTCAACAACTACCGCATGGGTTACGCCGCGGCGATCTCGTGGCTGCTTTTCCTGGTGGTCGCTGTTTTTTCCGCATTGCAATTCCGGTTGATGCGCTCCAGGGACGACAAATGAGGCCGACACCATGAAACGGAAAGTCTCGATTGCCGAATTCCTGATTGGAATCGCGGCGCTCTTGTTTGTCTTCCCGGTGGTGCTGATCTTCCTGACTTCGCTGAAGTCGGATGCAGAGAAGGCGGGGCGGGCGCTGGAAGGCGTGAAGGCGC
>CAZYBA010000008.1:22307-24113 GCA_964646105.1 uncultured Armatimonadia bacterium | reverse complement strand
AAGAGTATTCTTCCCCAGCAACCGACCTTGGCGAATTTCAGGGAAGTACTCGGCACACCCGAGGAAATTCCGCTGTTGCGATGGTTTGCCAATTCGTTGGCAACGGCAACCGCGACATCGGCATTGGTATTGCTGACCAGTTCGCTCTCCGCCTTCGCGTTCAGTCGATTGGAACTCCCGGGTCGACGTTGGTTTTTTTCCGTGGTCATCGGAACCTTGATGATTCCAGGGCAAATCCTGCTGGTCCCCATTTACCTCTTGCTGAACCAACTCGGTTGGCTGGACACCCCGCTGGCGCTTATTGTCCCCGCGGCCGGCGGCGCCTTCGGCTTCTTCCTCTTGCACAGTTTCATGCAGGGTATTCCGCGGGAACTCGAGGAAGCCGCCGAAATCGACGGATGTTCGTTGTGGGGACTGTTCCGCCATGTGGCCCTTCCCCTTTCCCGCGCCCCGTTGGCCGCACTGGCGATATTCACGTTTGTCGGTTCCTGGAACGATTTCCTGGGTCCGTTGGTTTTTCTGGATTCGGTGGACCACTACACCCTTCCCGTGGGCATTGCGCTGTTCCAAAGCAGCTACAGCAGTGAATACGGGCTTACCCTCGCGGCCGGAGTCCTTTGCACCGCCCCCACGATTCTGGCTTTCCTGATTTTCCAGCGGCATATCCTGGCCGGCATGGCGGCTTCCGGCATGAAGGAGTAACCATGGCCGAATTGTCTCTTTCCGGGGATATCGCGCCTGTCCATGACCCGGTGTTGATTCGGCATGCTGGAAGATGGCATCTGTACTGCACCGGCGACGGAATCCCGGTCCGGGTCAGCGACGATCTAAAATCGTGGAGAAAAGCAGCACCGGTTTTTCCCGATATTCCGCAGTGGGGAAAGGACGCGGTGCCGGGGGTCCGTAATCCCTGGGCTCCGGACATTTGCCTTCACAACGGACTTTATTACCTCTACTACAGCCTGTCGACATTTGGCAGCCAGCATTCCGCGATCGGATTGGCAACGTCCGAACGTCCTGACGCCGACCCGTGGATCGATCGCGGCCTGGTCCTGCAGAGCCGGCGGGGAGACCCCTACAACGCCATCGATCCGAACGCCTTTTCGGCACCGGACGGTCGTTTTTGGATGGCATTCGGATCGTTCTGGCAGGGCATATACCTGGTCGAATTGGACCGGCAAACCGGCAAAAGGTTGCCCGGAACAGTCCCCCGGCGGATCGCGGCCCGTCCCAACGGTGGAACCGCCATCGAGGCGCCGTTCCTGCTGACCAAGGATGGCTGGATCTACTTGTTCGTTTCGGTGGATTATTGCTGCCGCGGCGCCAAGAGTACCTACAAAACCGTTGTCGGCCGGACCCGTGACCTGGAGCAACCGTTTCTAGACAAAGACGGCAAACGATTGCTCGATGGCGGGGGAACCTTGGTTTGCGCCGGTGGCCCCCGATGGCGCGGGCCCGGGCATCCCGGATTGGCGACCGATGGCAAGGGACACTGGATTGCCGTGCACGCCTATGACGCGAAAAACAACGGCGTCCCGACGTTGCGCATTGCCGAACTCCGTTGGCAACGCGGTTGGCCGGAGGCGCCCGATCTCATCGACACCGTTCCTGCGTCACCGCGCTTGGAAGGCACTTGGGAACACCGCGTCGACACCGGCGCGGCGTCCATGGTGGCCTTCGAACCCGGCGGCACCATCGACAATTCCGTCCCCGGACCGGGAAACCGGCGTGCCAACCTCGGCCGTTGGGAGAAATCGGGCCGCGACTACCGGCTGCACTGGCCAAACAATTCCGCACCGGACGGTA
>CAZYBA010000008.1:21796-22297 GCA_964646105.1 uncultured Armatimonadia bacterium | reverse complement strand
GGTACCTTCACCGATACGGTGCGCATTCACCGTGACGGGCTGCGTTACGAAGGAACCAACCAGCAAGGCCAGCGCATCGAGGGCAGGCGGATCCAGTAACGACAGTTCTCAAACCGAAATCCACCGAAATCAACCGTTTTCCGGACCCGCAGTCCAGCCGTCGGTCCACTCCATCGTGTAACGGATCACTCTTCCCCGGTGGTGTCGTGCCAGGCGACGCAACTCCGCAATGGCGTCGTCGACAATGCTCACCATCGGATACGAAAGCGAACGAATTCCCAAGGTAGGGTCGGACGCAATCGGAAGACCGTCGAAACTGACAATCGGCGCCGTATCCTCGGGGATTCCCGCTTCGGCAAGCCCGGTGCGTATGCCCACCGCCAGCCAATCGTTGGCAGCCACCACCACTCCGGGCGTGGTGCCGTTTTCGAAAAAGCCGGCCAGTTGGCCAGCGACCTCGCGACCGGCCCGGTAGTTCATCCCACAGGAAACATGCTCCAG
>CAZYBA010000008.1:10994-21786 GCA_964646105.1 uncultured Armatimonadia bacterium | reverse complement strand
CGGTTCAACCGTGTCGCGAACGCCGGCACAGCGCAACCGCGACGCGGTGATGTCCTCTCGACCGACGTATAGGACTCGCCGATATCCCTCCGCAGCAATCCGGTGCCCGGCCTCGCGCCCCGCGTACCGGTCCTCCACCATGAGCAGCGACATCCGATCGGGATGGGGCGCTGGCCCATCCAGCGGCTCGTCCAGCAACCCCACCACCGGTGGATCGGCCACACGCAAGTGACGGAGGATGCGCCGACCGGCCAAGCCCACCGTAATCGCGCCTTGTCCGAGGTAGCGCGGCCGGGACGCACCATCGATGCGTTCAACGAAACAATGGATGCCGGCACTTTGCAGCCCCAACTGCAAACGCTCGGTCAGCAGCGAAAAGAATGGATCGTCGCCCAGTTTGAGGCGTTGGTCGATCAATAGGCCGACATGCTGGAATTGGTCCTCTCGAATCTCCGCAGCATAGGTCCCGCTGCCTTGCCGACGAACTACAACTCCTTCGGCTTCCAAACGGTCGAGCAAGGTCCGCAACTTTTGGCGACTGATCGACAACCGCTCGGAGAGTTCGCGCTCCCCCGGAAGCTTGCGTCCCGCCATCTCTTCCACCAAGCGGCGCAACGCATCCCGGGCGTTCGACGGGTCGGTATCGCCGGCGGCCGGTCGCGAACCGGTCCGATCGCGGGGAGTGGGCATATTGGTCAAGTATAAGTAGCCGGAGGTGGCAACGCAACGACACGAGCGAACAGCCAGACTTCGAACCCGCTGCCTCCAAGTATTGTCTTGATGCTGCTCGGGTTGACGAGTGCGAAAGAGGTGTTTTGGATTCAGTCCCGCCAGTACGTCGAGTGGCGCGGTGCTTGGTAGCCCACCTGCATTCCCGGAGTTTCCAGCAACTCCCCGCCCCGATGCAGCGATTCCACAGCGGCCGCGGTCATGCCCGATGTCAACAACGTTCTCTCGATCGGGAAGTTGGTGCGGCGGCGGATCACCAAATCCTCGATATGGCGGGTCAACGGGTTGAAGAAGTCCGCGGTGGACGATCCGTGGGTCGGCATCGGCAGGTACATCTGGCACGAAACCACTTGGCCGTTGTCGGCGCGCATCCCGGCGTAGTTGAAATCCCGGATCGGGACCAGGAATGTCGACGTTCGAAAGCCATCCAGATGTTCGTAGAAATAGCCGATCGCGTCAGGAAACGCCGCCCGGGCCCACGGATAGGTCACCTTTCCGGTCATGTACCCGGTTTCCACAGGGAGGTTGTGACTGCGGTTGAGGGCGGCCACCACCAACGTGCGGGTATCGGCGCAACGGTCCGAGTCGAGGAACTCCCACATGGCTTCCCCTTTGAGCGCGCGGCAGTTTCGAATCCCGGATTCCCCGCCGAGCCGACGTTCCGACATGCACTGGGCCGTTTCGATCGCATGGAAATCGTAACTGTCGACATTGCCGTAGGCGACACAGACACTCTCTCGCAACGGAGTGTCGAGCGGCATTTCGATGGCAGGCAGACGTCGGGTTACGGGAAGCGACGAACCCGCCAAAAAGGCAAACCCGAGCCGCCGCGAATCCTGCACCATTTCCAGGCTTTGGTCCCAGGTCGTTGCGAGGTGCTTGTCGTTGAACACCGGCACCGATCGACCGTACTTTTCGCAAACAAGGACCACTTCCTTGAACCATTCGTAACGCGGGTAAAGACGCTGCCCCATTGCGTTGTCCGGATAGTCGCCATGTTCGCAAATGATGACCACCCCGTCGACCGCCAGTTTGCCGGTGCCCAGCGTGAGCGCGTCCTCGATGGACGCCGATGCCTCGAACCCGTAGCGCGCCAGACGTTCCTTGCCGATGTCGTTGTCGGGGTATTGGTCGATCCAGACGGACGCCAGATCGACGCGCGGTTCCTGCCAGCACCCCTTCCACGAGTACCCCATCGCCAATCGGTCGAGGAAATGCTGGGTGTGCGAATGGGTGAAGACAACCGAGCCGAGCAACGCCACCTTCTTGCGCGACGCGGTGCGGGTGCGGTTTGGCAACGCGGATGCGGACATGACAGGAATCCTCCGCCGGCATTGTATTGCGGGTCTTGCAGGCGTGGCAGGGATCGAGGGGCACTTCTGCGAACCAAGCAGCGTGGATGAACTCAAATCCCTCGACGAATACGCGTTGCGCAGTGCCGCCAAACCGGCTGTCGACGCCCCCGAACTTCCATACCGTCCCCCGAAACCGCGGCAATACCACCCGGGAATCGCCCTGGTTGGTTGCGGGGGCATTTCCGCGGCGCACTGTGACGCGTACCGAACCGCCGGCTTCCCGGTAAGGGTTCTCTGCGACCGCAACCGACACCGCGCGGAAGCCCGTCGGGACGAATACTTTCCCGATGCCGAAGTCGCCACCAACATCAACGAGGTCCTGGCGCGACCGGACATCCATGTGGTCGATATCACCACCCACGCCGAAGAACGTCCGGAACTTATACAGGCGGCTCTGGAGTCGGGACGCCATGTCCTGTCGCAGAAACCGTTTGTGCTCGACCTCGACCATGGCCAATGGCTTTGCGAACTCGCCGACCGTCACGGGGTGCGGCTGGCGGTCAACCAGAATGGTCGTTGGGCACCCCATCTTTCGTGGATGCGCGCGGCAGTCCACGCCGGACTGGTCGGAGATATCGTGGGTGTCCATGTCGACATCCACTGGGACCACAGCTGGGTGCACGGCACCCCGTTCGCAACCGATCCCAACCTGATCCTCTTCGATTTCGGCATCCATTGGTTCGACTTTGTCTCGTCGTTGCTGCCCGACAATCCGGTCCAGGAGATTTTCGCAATCGCAGCCCCGGCATCCAACCAGCGCATCGAGGCTCCGTTGCTCGCCTCGGCGTTGCTCCGCTTCGACGGCGGACAAGGCTCGTTGGTCTTCGATGCCGCCACGGGTGGTGGATCGCGGGACCACACGGTGGTGGCCGGGACAGCGGGGGTACTGGAGAGCAACGGCCCCGACCTTGGCAACCAATCGGTCCGGCTCGAGACGCCCGACGGTGTCGCCGTGCCCGAATTGACTGGGAATTGGTTCAACGATGGATTCGCCGGGGCGATGGGCGAACTGCTGTGCGCGATCGAGGAAAGCCGGATGCCATCGAACAGCGCCCATGCCAACCTGCGCAGCCTCGCCCTTTGCTTCGCCGCCGTCGAGAGCACCCGAACCGGGGTGCCCGTCCGGCCGGGCGCGATCCGACAACTTCCCCGTCCCTCCGCTCTTGAAGGAGATTTGTGATGACCCTGCTCCGCGGTGTACTGCCGGTGCTCCAGATGCCGTACCGCGACGACGAGTCGATCGATTTCGAACGCCTCGGACTTTTGTGCACACATGTCGTCCAGCAAGGCGCCGACGGCGTAGTGTTTGCGCTTGCGTCCGAACTGCTGCGGCTGAGCGACACCGAACGGCGCGACGTGATCCGGTTCTTGGGTGACGAAACCCGGGGCACGGTCCCGTTTGTGGCGAGTGTCGGTGCCGAATCGACACGGGTAGCCGTAGGAAATGCGGTGCACGCGGCCTCGCACGGCGCCACCGCGGTAATGGCAACGCCACCCCTGTGCACCGCAGCCGCCGAGCCTGAGCTCGAACATTACTACACCGCGCTGCTACAGAGCGTCGAAATTCCGGTAATTGTCCAGGATGCCTCCTCCTACGTCGGATCGCCGCTGCCGTTGTCGTTGCAACTCCGTCTGGTAGAGAGATACGGCCCCTCCCGAATCGCGTTCAAACCCGAATCCAGCCCGGTAGGTCCGGTGATCGACGCGCTTCGTGCGGCGGGTGGACCCGAGCTCGCGATTTACGAAGGGGACGGTGGTGCCCAGGTGTGGGCCAATTACCGACGCGGACTGACCGGCAGCATTCCGGGATCCGAAATGGTGCCAGCCGTTCGGGCCCTGTGGGACAGCTTGGAGACGGGAGACAACGAACGCGCCGCACGGATCGCACCGTGGATGGTGGCGTTGGTCGGGTGCGGGGTCGGCCTCGACGGCTACCTGGCCATCGAGAAACACCTGCTGGTCCGGCAAGGGATCTTCCTCAATACGCGCGTGCGTGGTCCGGTCGCCTTCACGCTCGATGACGCCCAACGGGCCCATGTCGACCAATTGTTCGATCGGTTGATGGCGGAAGTGGCCCGATGACGGATCCCTCTCGCCCCAGAGTATTGCTCGTCACCGGTACCACCGGAATTGCCGCGTCCGCCGCGCTGGCCGCCACCCACCACGGATGGTCTGTGCATGTCGTGGGCATAGATCGGGAAACCTTGGACGAGTTGCTATGCGCCTGCCGGCAACAATCCTCGCGATCCACGGGAACGGTCGCCGATCTGACCGATTCCAGGCAGACCGACAACGCGATCGACGCCGCGGTTCGACAGTGCGGTCGAATCGACGCGGTATTCGCGGTCGCAGGCCTGTCGGGGAGGCGTTTCGGCGATGGCCCGATCGATCGCTGCACCGACGAGGGATGGGCAACCACGTTGGACGGCAACCTGAACACCGCCTTCCACACCGCCCGGGCGGCAATCCGGCAAATGCGGAGTCAGACTCCTAACGAACGCGGGTTGCGCGGCAGTGTTCTGCTGATGGGAAGTGTGCTGGCGACGCACCCCGAACCCGAGCATTTCGCCACCCATGCGTATGCTGCGGCCAAAGGTGCGATTCATACATTGGCACGAACGTTGGCGGCGACGTACGCTCCCGAAGGCATTCGTGTCAACGCGGTCGCGCCGGGATTGGTCCGTACTCCGATGAGTGCACGTGCACAAGAAGATCCCGGCATCGTGGAGACATTGCGGACACGGCAGCCCCTCGGGCAAACCTTCTTGGAACCCGACGACATTGCGTCCGCAGCCCTGTTCCTCCTCGACGACCGGTTGGCTGGACGCATTACCGGCCAAGTACTTGCCGTGGACGGCGGATGGAGTGTCGGACATTAGCCACCAACCCGCGATTCCACCAACGCCACAACCGATTTCTTACCTTTTTCGGATCGTTTGATCAGAGACCCACTATGCCCCAACCCACCCTCGACTACCTCGCCGCCTGCCGCAGAATGATCGATGTTGTCGCGTCCCAAGAGTCATCGATTGTCGAAGCGGCACATCGTTTCGCACAGACTATCCTCGCGGGCCGGATGGTGCATGTCTTCGGCTCCGGGCACTCCCGGATGATGGTGGAGGAAATGTGGCCGCGCTATGGCAGTTACCCCGGCTGGAACCCGATTGTCGAACTGTCGCTGTCGTTCCACAACCTGGTGGTGGGTGCCAACGGCCAGCGACAGGCGATGTTTTTGGAAAATGTCCCGGGATTCGCCGCCCAGATCCTGCGCAACTTCGACCTGGAACCGATCGACTCCGCGCTGATCATTTCGACGTCGGGGACCAGCATGGTGCCGGTCGAGATGGCCGAGTTGTTCCGGCAACGCGGTATCGCAGTGGTTGCCCTCGTTTCCAAGGAACACGCGTCGGCGTCTGCAGGCAAACGCGCCGATGGACGCAAGCTGATGGACTTCGCGGACATTGTTCTCGATACGGGCGCCCCGGTCGGCGACGCCGCGGTGGCGATTCCGGGGATGGAAATGAAAGTCGCTCCGGCTTCCACCATTGGCGGGGCGATGATCGTCAACTGCATCAAGGCCGAGGTGGCACGATTGCTGACCGAAGCCGGATCGCCGCCGAACGCACTGGCCGGCGCTGTCGCGGTCGGGAAACAACGCAGCGAGGAAATTTTCCAGTCCGCGTACGACGAACATGCCCGCCGGCTCGCAAAACTGTACGCCAATCTTGGCAATCCAGAAGCGTAACGGAAAGGGATTGCCCGATCCGAAAGCGACCGGTTTTCGCTGGCATCGGGCAGGTTAGAGATTCCAGGCCATTTTGCCGTTGATGCTGATCGAGTACGTGATCTGCCGGTCGTTGGCCATGCTGAACACCGCCCAAATCAGTTCCGCGGCAAACTCCCCGAGGATGACCCCGATCGCGACCTCCCGGAGCCAACGCCCCCCGCGCAGCCCCCAATAGCGTTGCAGGAAGACCTTGGCGATCAGCACCAGGGTCAAACCGAACCAGTAGTAGTCGACTCCGAAGTTCATCGCCAGTGCGTAGCCGGCCGGGTGCAACCAGAATCCGGGGAACCGGAAACGGATGAAATCCAATATCCAGACCACCAGCGCTCCGATTCCCACGGCACCCAACGCCGCTGGGTTGGGCGGACGGGGTGTGGTCTGAATCTGGGAAATCGCCCCGGCCGCCTCTGCGCTCACCCAGGCAACCGGGGTCCAGCGGTACCCGAGCCAGATGTGGGTCAGTTGCCCGGCAAACGCCCCGAGCAGCACGGCCAAAGCCATGGCCACCGACCCGACCAATCGGTTTCCTCCCACCCGATCCACCAAGTACTGCCCTTCGAGCAAGGTCGGCATGGCATGGGTGCGGTGGATCCGGTTCATCAGATGGAATGTGGTCAGGGTCCGCGTCGTCGTATCCGCCGGCAAGCCTGCCGTTCCATTGGCATCCAGAAACAGCTGGTGGGGTCCCATGAACGCCATTTCGTGGGTGGGAGCACCCAACTGGGCACGCAGACGGGTCAAGGCGACACTGAACAGCAGGTAGACAACGATGTAAATCGCCGCCCAGCCCGGGGGAATGCCCACCACACTGGAAAACGC
Organism: uncultured Armatimonadia bacterium; assembly: GCA_964646105.1. Lineage (GTDB taxonomy): Bacteria > Armatimonadota > Armatimonadia > Armatimonadales > Armatimonadaceae > CAIRTT01. The sequence continues at coordinate 15,096 of CAZYBA010000008.1, read as the reverse complement.
AACCAGGCCTGCGAGGCACAGCACGAGGAACCCTGTCGCCGCACGCGCCTCGCGGATTTCCGGCCCCGGCACACTGCGGTCTCCCCCGAGCGCAGCCACGATGCGCGACCAATGCGGTCGCGCCATCCACATTCCCGTTACAAACAGCCCGAGGAACGCTCCCCAGGATTGTTCCGAAAAATAAGGCGGGGATGGCACCAGACCACCGCCGCCGAAAGTCCCCTGCTCGTTTCCCATCCACCAAGCGACCACCTGCTGCCCCTTGCGCACGACGAAGAAGAAAAGCAGCGAGAACATCAGGTCGGACGGTACAAACGCCCCCAACGCAGCGATGTAGGGAAACAGGCCGATCGGAATCCATCCCAGTTGGTTCCAAGGAGGGGTTGTCGCCCAGGCTCCCACATCGCCCAGATACCGTATGTTGATCGACGGAATGGACGGCACCAGAAACGATACGCCGTTCACCATGTCGATCGCGAAAAGGAGGGCAAATGCGCTCCAGAGCAGTTTGCTGCACCAGATCGAGTTCGGTCCACCCTCCTCGGAAAGCACCAGCGGGATCTGCACGATCGGAAACGAGAGCCGTTCCCGCGCGGTCCACTGCTCGCGCAGCAATGTGTTCACCGCGCCCATGGTGCCGGTGAGGAGCATCAGGAAGAGGGTCCACATCCCCACCCGTGGCAGCCACATCGGCAATTGGGACCAAAAGACGTCGAACCCTTTGCCACCGCTGCGGAAATCCTTGAGTTGCGAGGGGTCCTTGAAGAACAGCCACTCGCTGACAAACGGCAGGATGCGGTCGGCAATGCGCGGATTCGTATCGGCGTAGATCGCGTAGCCGTACACCTGCGGAACAATCATGTCCATCCACTCGCCGCAGACCGCGCAGGCCACCGACAACATCACGTAGACGATCAGAATTTCCCCGCCGGACAACGCCAGGCGGGGCAATCTGAGCCGCAGCAGGACATTGATCGCCGCCACCACCATGGTCATCGCCACGGGAGGCACCATCAGCGAAAACAAACGGTTGACCGGTTGGTCCTGTGCCCAGAACGCACAGAACGGGATCAGGAGGAGCCCGATCAACAAGGGACGCAGAATCCGAACAAACGTCACAGGGGGCGATTCACCATTTCCGGCGGGGACGCCTTCCCGGAGATTGCACCGCGCCTCCCGTTGCACGGCACGCCGACACTGCGCCGGATTTCAATACGGACCCGTTCATCCCCGTTCGATCCAGCCGGTTTCCAACCGCATGGCACTCCGTTGAGGATAACGTCAAGGGAAACTCGACGTTGGCGGTGAACGCTGACTCATGAACACGCGTCCCCTACGCACCACCGTAATTGGGTCCTGGCCGTTTCCCGGCTGGTTGGAATGGACCGCCCGCAATCTGGGCCAATTCGGCCCCGACGACATCGCGGAGGCCCAGGACGATGCGGTGCGCTGCGCGATTCATGAGCAAACAGCCGCCGGCCTGGATGTCATCACTGATGGCGAACAGACCCGACTGGATTTCAATCTGTCGTTCTACGGTTTTCTGACCGGCATCGACCTCGAATCGTCCCCCCCGCGCCGCTTCGGCCCACCAGCCCACGACCAGCGCGGACGTCATGCCGTCCATGCGCCGATCACCGCACCGAATGGACTGGGAGTTGTCGACGAATTCCGCCGACTGGTGCGCCTCGCTCCCTCCGGACCGACATTGAAAGCGTCCGTCCCCGGCCCCTACACCCTTTCCGGACGACTGATCCCGGGCGAAGTCTACGAAGATCGATGGGCAGTCGCCGAGGCTTTGCTACCGATTGTGCAATCGGAATTGCTGGCGTTGGTGGACGCCGGATGCACCGAGATCACCGTTGACGAACCCTCGATGAGCTGTTACGCACACAAGGAAGACCCCGATCGCTTCGTCGATTTCTTCAACCGTACGGTTGGCCCCGCGGTCGGGCGATGCCATTTGTCCACCCATTTGTGTTTTGGCAACTACAAGGGGCGCGCTGTCGGGCCGCGGCAATACGCGCCGATGTTTCCGGCGTTTCTCGGCTTCAACGCGGACGAAATCCATGTGGAGATGGCAAGCAGGGAATACTCCGAACTCGATGTTGTCCGGCAGATCGCCGATTCGGGAAAAGTGGCCGCGATAGGGATCGTGGATGTCAAGAGCTATCACATCGAGACCGTGGACGAGATCGAGGCGCGGGTCCGCCAGTGCCTATCCCACGCGCCTGCAGAGTCGCTGGCGTTCGCACCCGACTGCGGACTCAGCCAGACCGCACGCTGGGCAGCGGTCCGCAAGATACGCAACATGGTGGAGGGCGTACAGCGTGTCCGCCACAGCCTAGGCGTGGACTGAAGCATGATCGAGCCGTTGCTTGCCGATGACGCCTTGGTTGCCGACATTCACGATGCAACGTCGGGAGAACCCGATGCGCTGCACATCTGGTGGCTGGGCCAAAGCGGGTTTCTGTGCATCTGTGGCGACATCCGGGTGGTTCTGGATCCTTACCTCAGCGATTCACTCACCCGCAAATACGCCTCCACTGACAAACCCCATGTCCGGATGACCCGGCGGGTAATCGATCCAATCCGATTGGAACGAATCACGGTGGCCGCCAGCAGCCACAACCACACCGACCACCTCGATGCCGAAACCCTTCACGCGTTGCGCCGGACCAACCCGGAGTTGCCTTTGGTACTGCCCAGAGTCAATATAACGTTCGCCGCGGAACGACTGGGGGTATCGCCGGACGATCCGGTATTCAACGGAATCGGGGTCGGCGAAACCACCTCCGTCGACGGAGTCTCGTTCACCGCCATTCCCGCCGCCCATGAGACACTCTCCCCTGCCACCGTCGGCTACTTGGTCCGCTTCCGCGGATGGACGGTGCTACACCCCGGCGACACCGTCCCCTTCGACGGCATGGACAAATGGGTGACCGAAGCGGGTGTCGATGTGGCACTGTTGCCCATCAACGGACGTCGGCCTGAACGGCGTGTCGCCGGCAATCTGTGGGGCGACGAGGCCGCGCACTGGGCCAAAGCCTCCGGGGCCCGGGTGGCGGTCCCCTGCCATTACGACATGTTCGAATTCAATACGGAAACGCCCGAATTGTTCGCGGAAACGTGCGTTGCGATCGGTCAGCCATTTCGGACCCTGCGCGCCGGCGAACGTCTCACGGTGGTACGCGCTCCAAAGACATGAAAAACGGCCGCACCGAATTCCGATGCGGCCGTCGCCATCGAAACAGCCCGGACTACGGGCGGTCGCTGCGGAACGGTTCGGCAGGCAACCCTCCGACACCGTACAGATTCACGATCGGGAAATTCACGAATCCGTAGCGGACCGCCTTGGGTTCGGGAACCTTGGGTGACGAGACATCGACCCGCTCACGCCCGACGATTTTTGCGTCGGCCGGGTAGAAGTTCCCGTCCGATCCGGCGATCTGGAAGCCCAGCAGCCGGTCACCGGGCACATCCACCTCCGACGACTTGCCACCACGAATTTCGAGCCCACCCCCGACATTGATGAAGCGGACGGTTGCGACATTCCCGCGGAATGCGACGGACGCAAACTTGGGGCTGCGCGGCACGTCTTTCTTCCCGTAAGCGATGCGCAGTGCTTCGAACGCCATGCGCTCACCGACGGGCCCCTTCTTGCGCGGGTGGATGTCGGTCTCCTCCCCAACGTCCGTGATCACACCGACGCCGTTGCGCGGATCCACTTCCGCAGCCATCGACTCCGCTTCGCGGATTTCCGCATAGGATGTCTTGTCGTTGCCATCGGCGCGGAAGGGGGCCAACTGGGTGGCCACGAAAATCAGGTTTTGGTTGTCGAACGTCCGCCGCCAGTCGTTCGCCAGGTCGACCAGTTGTCCTCGATATTTGCGGGGTTGGCCTGCGTTGGACTCGCCCTGGTACCAAATCGCCCCGGTGACAGTCGCATTGGCGAGCGGAACCAACATGCCGTTGTAGAGCACGGAGGCAGCATTGGGATTCCGGCCATCGAACGACGAACGTTCCTGACGCGACATCCCTTGTTTTTCAAGCATGTCCCGGCTGGTCCAGGCTTCGATGCGCGTGCCACCCCACGACGTGT
>CAZYBA010000008.1:2414-10984 GCA_964646105.1 uncultured Armatimonadia bacterium | reverse complement strand
ATTCCGACCGGAACACCGAGAGCCTTGCGCAGTGTCTTGGCAAAGTGATAGCCGACCGCTGAGAAGCGCGGGGTGGTGCCTGGCGCGGCCGCCTGCCAGTCGCCTCCGGCCACTTCGCTTTGTTCGCGCATCTGCGGCGACTTGGTGACCGTGAACATTCGGAGCATCGGATCGGTGGAAGCAGCCGCGGTCTTTTCGGGTTCGAAGGAAATGGCGACAGTCCACTCCATGTTGCTCTGCCCGCTGCAGACCCAGGCCTCGCCCACCAGAACGTCCTTGACTTCGATTTTGTTGTTACCGACCCCGTCCAGCGTGAACGGCCCACCGGCCCGCAAGGCAGGCAGGATAGCAAGCCACGTCCCATCGGTCGCAGTGATGACCGACGCCGACTTCCCTTGAATGCTGACCGTTACCTTTTCACCTGGGGTAGCCTTGCCCCAGATGCGAACCGGCTGGTTGCGCTGCAACACCATGCCGTTCGAGATCAATTTCGGAAGTTGAACATCCGCCGATGCCGGAGCACAGGCCAGCATCAGCCCGGCACCGACGACACTAGCCTGCCCAATTCGATTCCACATACTCTTTCCAGACACGTTCGTACACCTCTTTCGTTTGGGCCGCGAGGGCCATCCAATGGAATTCCGTCAACACCCGTGCGCGGGCGGCCTCGGCAAGTCGCCGGGAACGCTGTGGATCGGTGAGCGCCCGGACAACGCCCCAAGCCAACGAGTCGGCATCACCCGCCCAAGTGGAAGTGCCTGTGACATCGTGCACCACCACCTCACGCAAACCACCGGCGTCGCTCGCCACCACCGGAACACCGGCAGCCATCGCCTCCAAGGCAACAATACCAAACGGTTCGTACAGACTCGGATAGACCGCCAGATCCGCCACGCGGTAAAGCCGATCACGGTCCTCGTCGGAGATACGCCCGGTGAAGTAGACGTGGTTCGCAATTCCCAGACGTGCGGCCTGCTCCTCGAGATGCGCCCGGGCACCGCCTCCGGCGACAACCAGTTTCGCGGGAACCGAGGACAATACCTTGGGCCATGCATCCACCAAGACCTGCGCCCCCTTCTCATGGACCATGCGGCCGATGAAATAGACCAGTCGCTCGCTTGGTGCCGCAAATCGCGCCCGGAACGCAACGCGTTCGTCCTCGGGAAACGGAAAATCGTAAACAGTCGAATCCACCCCATTGAAGACAACGTCCATCTTGTCGTCGGGGCAGGCCAACGCACTGCGGACTTCGTCGCGCATGAACGATGAACAGACAATCACCCGCCAGGATTCGTGGCTGAGCTCGGCTTCGTACCCGTGGATTGCGCGCTGCAGGTCGTTGTGGACGCCATTGTTGCGTCCGTGCTCGGTGGCGTGAATCGTGGAGACCAAGGGCAACCGATAGCGGTGCTTCAGGGAGATTCCGGCGAATTGGCCGAGCCAATCGTGGACGTGAAGGACAACCGGGACCCGATCCTTGCGCTTTTTCTCCGCGGAATTCCATTCGGCGATCAACGCATCGACCCGAGACTCCATCGCCGCATTGAGGCGGTGCACCCAATGGATAAAGTTATCCGTCGGCTCGGTCACCAACACTCGGTGCAAGTGCAAGTTCGGTTCCGGGGTTTCCTCAAGCGCCCCCCCGGCGTCACCCGAAGTAACCACGTGCACTTCCACTCCGTTGCGCGCCAATGCCGGCGCCAACCCTTCCAGCGCAGCCGCAATCCCTCCGACACGCTTGGGCGGGTATTCCCACGACAGCATCACCACACGCACGGCAAAATCCCCGGTGGGTAATGTACGTCGCAATCCCAACCATCTCCTGCGTTTGTCAATGTGCGCTCTCGAAACAGGAACGTTGCCAACGGGGCTGGCACCGACCTCGCGTCGCGCACGACAAACCATTCGTCACACCCGACTATTCGAACACCGCGACCCGACGCACCCACTCGATTGCGCGATCCCGCGGCCTCCCCACCCTCCGGGAGCGCCCGATCGTGACCCGAGCGGATCAACAGGAACTTCAAATGCCCTGAAGTCGTTGGTCGCGAGGCCCGATTTGCACCGACCTACGGCGTCACCGTTGAGGAAACGCTCGAACACGGCGAAGCCCCGGCGACTTCCACGGACTTTCCGGGCAATCGCCGAGGCATTTCTTCGCGGGTCACCCGCCCCCGGTTGCCGTTCTGGACCGGGAACATCAATGCCGGGCTTCAAATATGCCGCACTAACGGCACGGAGTGGCTCAGATCGCCGGTGCGGCCATGCCGATTCCCGATTCCGCATCGCGGACATACTGCTGGGCAGGACGATCCCCGGCCAACGTCCACCCGAGGCGGCCGATGCCCGTCGCCACAAGGGTCAACACGCCAGCCAGTGCGACAAACAGCATTCCGGCGACAATGCGGAGAATCTGGAGAGGGGCGTGCAGAATGTTCATGGGGTTGGCTCCGGTGGTTTTTCGCGCCGCGGCACGACGCTGACACAACCATATTCGGACCGACGCGAATTATTCCTGAGACCAATTCCGCAATCCGTCCATTGCAGTGCGTCATTCCCCCCTTGTACACTCTGGAAACCATGTTCAAGCGGCTGCGAGAGGATATCGCCACGATCTTCGACAAGGATCCGGCGGCACGGAATCTGCTCGAAGTCCTCACCTACGCGGGTCTTTGGGCGGTCCTGCACCATCGTGCAGCCCATTTCCTCTGGCTGCGCGGCTTGCGAACCCCGGCACGCCACCTCTCCCAATGGAGTCGTTTCCTCACCGGAGTCGAGATCCACCCGGGTGCCACCATCGGACGTCGCTTCTTCATCGACCACGGCATGGGGGTCGTCATCGGCGAGACGGCCGAGATCGGCGACGATGTGCTGATGTACCACAATGTCACCCTCGGTGGAACCAGCCTGCAAAAGGTCAAGCGCCATCCCACAATCGAGGACGGTGTCCTGATTGGCATGGGGGCGAAAATCCTAGGCGATGTTGTTGTGGGCCGCAATGCCCGGATTGGTGCGAACGCCGTGGTTACGCGGGATGTCCCCGCCGACGCCACCGCCGTGGGAATCCCCGCCCGGGTCGTCAAACGAGGTGCTGTTTACGTACGCCCCGCCGCCCCCAAGCCGGTGGTGATGGATGCGTCCCTCAACCAGGCCGATCCCGACGCGGAGGCGATGGGACGGTTGCTCGGTGAATTGGAATCCCTGCGCCGACGTCTTCAGGCCCTCGAGACCCGTTCCCCACAAGGACAATCCGCCGCGGCCGAATTGATCGACTGGGAACCCAGCGATATCGAAGCGGTCACCTGAACGCGCCTGACATGCCCGCTGAACGTCGTCCCCCGGAACGCCCCCGCCCGCATCCCGCAAGATCACCGCGCGGAAACGGTGTCCGAAAACGTCCCGTTGCATTCGTCACCGGATTGGGGGCGCTCGGCTGCTTCTCGTTGATCGCCGGGGGCTTCGCAGCCACCAGCCCTGATCCCAACGACCGTCTGCTTCCCGGAGTGCAGATCGCCGGCATCGCTGTCGGCGAATTACCCGTCGACCAGGCCAGGGAACGACTGAGAGCATGGGCACGCGAACAAATGTCGTTGCCAATCCAAGTACGTCATCCCGAATCGAACAAGACATGGCGCTGGACTGTGGCCGACATCTCGGGACGTTTCGACATAGACACGTGCCTGCGCGATGCGGTGGCGATCGCCAAGGATGAAAACATACTGGAACGCTGGTGGTACCGCGATTCCCCCCGCGACATTCAACTGCAACCACGATTCCTACATAACAGCTCCCGCCTGCGACGCCGGTTGACGTTGGTTGCGAAACAAGTCGACATCGCGCCCGTCGACGCACGTCTCGGAGTGGTACCCAAGAAAGGCGTTTTCCTGGCCCGGACCGAACGCAGCGGTTCCCGACTCGACATCGAGGCAACCGCCAATGCTTTGGAAACGGATGGGCTCGACGACGGAGCGCAGACCGACCTGATACTCGTCGAAGCAAAGCCTCGGGTAACCGCACAAATGCTCGGAGGCATGGGTACACTCCTGGCCTCCTACTCCACCTATTACGGTTCGTCGTCGTCCAACCGCAAACACAATGTCGGCATCGGTGCCGCGCAAATCGACGGGACTTGGATGGAAAACGGTACGGTGTTTTCCTTCAATCGGTCGGTAGGACCGCGCACGGCATCCAAGGGTTGGAGATTGGCACACCAGTTTCAAGACGGACAGGTCGTGGATGGCATCGGTGGCGGTGTCTGCCAAGTGAGTTCGACCCTCTACAACGCGGTCCTGCTGGGAGGACTGAAGATTCGCGAGCGTCACAACCACTCCATGCCGGTGGCCTACCTGAGCCCAGGCAGGGACGCCACGGTCAGCTACGGGTCTCTGGATTTTCAATTCGAGAACAACACCGGGGGTCCGGTCTATGTCCAAGCAACCGCCGATGGCCGGCAGTTGATTTTCCGCTTGTTCGGTGCTCGTCCACTGGCGCAGACCGTACGGGTAGTCTCCGGCCCTACCATGCCCCGCGCCGACGGTGGTTTCAGCGTTCAGATTTTCCGCGAGTGGATCGCTGCCGGCAAAGGAGTTCGCCGGGAAGACCTGGGACGAGACACCTACAAGCCGCATCCTCCCGAACCCGCCGCCAAGAAGCCGGTCCCCTCACTCAAGAAAACGGCGGCGCGTCCCCCGGTTGCGGTCACAAAGTCCCCGGCCAATCCCGCCGGGTCCACCACGCCGGGTCCCCCCCAAACCTCGGGAACGACGAACGGGGAAGCGACACCGGACTCGACCGGTACCGAACGGCCCTGACCGCGGCGCAACGCCCCTGCAATCCCCCAACGCCCTGCATCGTCCGGCAAGTTACACAATCCAGGACGTTAAACCGTCGTGGGAAACGTACGGTCCGACAGAAGCGCCAACGTCGATCGCCAGAATGTCCGCTCAGGCTTTTCCACGCAGGCGCAACGCGTTGGTGACTACCGAAACTGACGAGAGTGCCATGGCGAGCGAGGCGAGCATAGGAGACAGACTCCACCCTGTCCAAGGAGTCAACACACCCGCCGCGATCGGAATACCCACGACGTTGTAGGCGAACGCCAGGAACAGGTTCTGGCGGATGACGGCCATCGTGGAGCGGGCGATATCGACGGCGGACACCACCGACGTCGGTTCGCTACGGGCCAAGGTGACATCGGCAGCCTCGACCGCGACATCCGATCCGGATCCCATCGCGATCCCCACACTCGCGGTAGCCAGCGCCGCGGCGTCGTTTACACCGTCGCCCACCATCGCCACTCGCCCCGATACTGCCAATCGTGCGACTTCGGAAACCTTGGTCTCCGGAGTGGCTTCGGCAATCACCGTGCCGATGCCGACCGCAAGTCCAACCGCTCTGGCGACCTCCGACCGGTCTCCCGACAGCAGTACCGTAGACAAACGGCGCGCTTGCAACTCCCCCACCGCCGACGCCGCACTGCCGCGCAGGGCGTCCGAGACGGCGCACCAGCCGGCCAATCGACCATCGACAGCCACCAGGAGCGGAGTCGCTCCGCGCGTCGCCTGTTCGTCGACACGGTGCCGCACCGATTCGGAAACCTCCACCCCCTCCGACTGGATGAACCCAACGTTTCCCACACCCACCCGATGACCGTCGACCGTTCCGCGGACACCCGATCCGGGAACCGCCTGGGCATCCGCGACCGGCAACAGGCCCGTTTCGGGGAAACCGCAGTCGGAAACCAATGCGCGCGCCAGCGGATGCTCACTGACCCGCTCCAAACTGGCGGCTAGCAACAAATCGGACTCGGACAACGTGCTCGCCACGACCCGCGGTTCCCCGATCGTCAGGGTTCCGGTCTTGTCGAACACAATCGTATCTACCTCGGATAATCGCTCCAAGGATTCCGCATCCCGAAAGAGGACGCCGTTGCGCGCCGCTCGCCCGATCCCGACCGTCACCGCCGTGGGAGTCGCAAGACCGAGTGCACAAGGACATGCCACAACCATGACCGCGAGCGCATGTTCCCACGCGGAACGGATATCGCCCCACATAGCCCAGACGGCGAACGTCAACACCGAGACGGCCACCACCACCGGAACAAACACCCCGGCGATGCGATCCGCCAATCGTTGGACGGGAGCCCGGCTGGACTGAGCGCGACGGACCAACCGCACCATCCGCGCGAGGGTGCTGGCCGACCCCGAACGTTCCACCACAAACACAACCGCGCCGGCCTGATTGACAGTTCCACCCAGTACCGGATCGCCCGGATTCTTTTCGACAGGCAACGATTCACCGGTCAACAAACTCTCGTCCACACTGGTACGGCCCTCGGCCAGGGTACCGTCCGCGGGAACAATCTCTCCCGGTCGAAGGCGGATCCTGTCACCCGGTCGTAGAAGCGAAACCGGGACCGTCTCGGAACGCCCATCGGGATCGATACGGATCGCCTCACGCACCTCGCGGCGCAGCAGGGCTTCCACCGCATTGCCCGTGCGCCCCTTGGCACGCGCCTCCAGCCAACGTCCGAGGAGCACGAAAAAAACGATGACCGCGGCGGTCTCGAAATAGGAATGACCGCCCCCGTGGGCGGAATGGGCTCCGATGGCCAACACCACGGAGTAGGCATAGGCACTGCCGGCACCCAACGCCACCAACACATTCATGTCGGCCGCTCCGGAACGCAACGCCGTGAATGCTCCGAAGAAAAACCGCCAACCGGCTCCGAAGACAACCGGAGTTGCACACGCCATCTGGAACCACGACGCGTGCAAAATCGCACCGACACCCGTCGGGGGAATCAACATCGCCGCCAACAGCGGCGCGGACCCGGCACCGGCGACGATCAGCGGAAGAATCGACGCACTTCGTCCCGCATCGCCAATCGTTGTTTCTTCGACGGGCGATGCGTCGTCCACACAAGCCGCAGGAAAGCCGATCGCGGAAATCGCGGACGCGACCCCGGGACCATCGATCAACCCGCCGTCAAACGCGACCTCGCCCGCCCCGGACAACAAGTCTACATGAACGTCGCGAATCCCCGGCAATCGACGCACCGCACGTTCGATGCGCGAAACACACGCCGCGCATTCCATCCCGTCGATGCGCAGGGACGCGTTAACGGTGTCAGAGGACTCGGCATCACGAACGGTTGATTCAGGCATCCCCTTCAAGAATACCGCGCAACACATCGAGTCGCGGCAATGCCCATTCGTGGAGATCTGTCAGGACATCGGCGGCTGATCGTCTCGGCGTCCAACCGGTCGCCGCATTCACCTTCGAGTTGTCGGTGATGTACAGAGGCAAGTCACCCGGTCGGTCTTCGGCAATCACACCGATCGGAACCTTCTTACCGGTAATCTCACGACACAGTTCGGTTGTCTCAAGCAACGAAAGACTGACCGATCGCCCCCCGCCGACATTGAAAACCTGGCCGTCCAGTCCGCCGAAGTCGCGCAACTGGTGAAGGACGAGATCGCAAAGGTCCTGAACATGCAATAGATCCCGCACCTGCTTGCCGGACCCACCGAACCCGATGTATTTCAATGGACGTTCGAAAAGGTGCATCAACAACCAAAGAGAGAAGACGCCTTGGTCAACCTTGCCCATTTGCCATGGACCGGCGACCACTCCGCACCGGTTGACGATTGCCCGGATACCAAACGCATCCCGGTATTCCTCGACCAACAGTTCTGAAGCGAGTTTTGTAGTGCCGTACAACGATCGAGCCCCGTGCAACGGGAAGTCCTCACCGATCCCCTCGACACTGGCTCCGGGAACGTCCTGATCCGATGCGAGTTCGAAACGTGCAGGGGTTTCGTCGAAACGCAGTCGGCGCAACGCCGCGATCGGATAGACCCGGCTCGTGGAAAGGAACAGGAAATCGGACCGATGTCTCCGGGCCAATTCGAGACAATTCACCGTACCGGTCAGGTTTGTGTCCACGACAAATCCGGGACGTTCATAGCCGGCAAGGACGGACGGTTCCGCAGAGCATTCGACTATCAGATCGAACGGTTTGGCACCTGGGAACTCCAGGTCCTCACACGATCGGATGTCCCCGTGCACGAAACGGATACCTTTTTCGCGCAACCGGGGGAGGTTCAATTCCGAGCCGCGGCGCTTGAGGTTGTCCAAGACCGTGATCGAGCTGCCGGGAAGTGCGTCGCGCAAATGAATAGCGAGGTTCGATCCGATGAAACCCGCGCCGCCGGTCACCAACACATTCGCATGGCTCATCACGGTCATGCCTCCAAGACTTCCGGCTTGCGGAAATAGGACAGGAACAATCGCTCCAACGAGTCGTAGGAATGACGCTCGGCAACGCGGGCGTAACCGGACTCGCGCATTGCGGTTCGGGTCGAAGCATCGAGTGCCAACAATCGGATCGCCTCGCGCACGCGATCCGGATCCCATGCGTCAACCACATGGGTAACATCACCGAAGTAGTCCACTTGACCCGAATAGGGTGGCGAAACCACCAATGTGGGGCTGCCGGCCGCCAGGTAGTCGATGGTTTTCGTGTAGAGACTTGTCTTGATCAAGGTCTTGAGAGCCGGTTGGTCGGT
>CAZYBA010000008.1:0-2404 GCA_964646105.1 uncultured Armatimonadia bacterium | reverse complement strand
GAACGAGACCAAAACAACCGCGAGATGACCTTGCATCAGGCGGTTGGGGACTTCCTCCATGGGAACAAATCCGCCCCATTGCACCCGGTTCCCCAGGTACCGGGTCGGTTCAAGAGGCGTATAGATGACCATTTCCACCGGTCTGCCGTCAATCTCCACTCCGGCGTTCAACCAGTCGCAGAAGAGTTCCATCGTCTCTCGAAACATCCCGTTTATGGATCCGGTGTAGATGACGCGGATCTTGTCCTCGGGCGGGGACACGGTAACCGGCATACTGCGGTATGCGTCAAGATCGACAAAATGGAACAGGAAATCGGTATCAACGCCATATTTTTCCCGGTGGGAGCGAACCATCGCCGGGGACGTTGTCCAGACTTTTTCCGCTGCCTTCAGGGACCGGGCCCGTTCGGGACGGAGCATCCAGGCGAGTGGCTTCGGATTGGCGTCCACCCAATCGTCCGTTTCGAAAATGCGTAGTGGAAGATTGAATTCACGTGCGAGTCGGGCGGCCGCAAGGCTGAATTCCATATTGCAGGTCGACGTGAAAATGGCCTCGATGGAACGTTCCCGAACGAGCCGACGTCCCGCCTCGACGATGCGCCCGACCCGCTGGTAATTCCATTGGATCGTCAACGGCACGAAAACCCGGCGGGGCCGGAGGCGGTGGATGTCCGCACTCGGTATCGGGTGGTGCGGAGCCGGCAGAAAGCTGTTGCGGACAACATCGTCTTGGTTCTCGTACCAAGAGGAACAACAGAGGATGTCCAGTTTTTCCGGGTCGTATCGGCGCAGCAATTGCCGAAGGATCACCGAGGCACCGGCACGCGTGCTTGGCGGATAGTCGTTGACAACCAACAACCGCTGGAACTCTCCCGGCATCACCGCGACTCCCGTCGCCGAATCCAAGCATCGTGAATCTCAACGAAAATATCGTCCAACGTCTTGGTCAGGACCCAATCAGGGTAATGCGACTTGATTTTTGAAAGGTCGGAAATGTAGCAGATGTGGTCGCCTTCACGGTTCTTGTCCACATATTGGTATTGCATCGGCTTGCCGGAAATCGCCGAGATCTTCTGGAATGCCTCGAGGATCGAGCAGCTGTTTGCCCGCCCGCCACCGAGGTTGTAGACCTGCGCGACACGCGGTGCCGCGATGAACGCATCGATGAACCGGGAAACGTCCGCAGAGTGGATATTGTCCCGAACCTGCTTGCCCTTGTAACCGAAAACAGAATACTGACGCCCCTCGAGATTGCACTTCACCAAGTAGGACAGGAAGCCGTGCAGTTCGACCCCGCTGTGGTTGGGACCGGTCAGACACCCTCCGCGCAGGCAACAGGTGGGCATTCCGAAGTACCGCCCGTATTCCTGGACCATGATGTCGGCAGCAACCTTGCTCGCGCCGAACAGCGAATGCTTGCTCTGATCGATACGGAAGTCCTCCGCAATTCCCGACGCGTCGGCGGGATCGGCATAGTCCCAACGGGTCTCGAGTTCGACCAGCGGGAGTTCGTTGGGCGCGTCGCCATAGACCTTGTTGGTCGACATGTGGACGAACGGCGACTCGGGAACCGACTGCCGCGCCGCTTCGAGCAGATTGAGTGTCCCGACAGCATTCGTATCGAAATCGTCGAACGGCACCTTGGCGGCGAGGTCATGGGACGGTTGAGCCGCCGTGTGCACAATCGCATCGGGCCGCAATTCTCGCAGCAAGGAAAGAACTCCGCTACGGTCGCGGATGTCCACTTCATGGTGCTCGAATCCCGCAACCGACTCGATCAACCGATGCTGATTCCATCGGGTATCGCCTTGCGGACCGAAAAACGCGGCGCGGCCGTTGTTGTCGCACCCGTGGATTTTCCAACCCGAAGAGGCGAAATGGGCGCACACTTCCGAACCAATCAACCCGGACGAGCCAGTCACCAGCAGGCGTTTCATTGCGATTCTCCCGACGCACCCGGAGCGACGGCCCCGCGCCGTTGTTTCTCAAGACGTTCCCACATCTTGGCATTCTCGATGATCGGATACACCGCACCGCGGTACAGCGATGTGTAAAACCCGTGCGTACCGTCCCGATACCCCTTGCGAACTCGGTAATACAGGTCGAAGAGGCGGGCGGCACGCCATATCAAGCGCAGTGGAGACAGCGGGCGCAGGTTAGCAAGATCCATCCGCTCGACGTCACGATCCGTGTAGTAATTGAACTTGCGGACCACTTCCTCGACGGTGTGATTCGTGTAGTGGTCGTAATAGCCCGCGAGCCGGACTTCCCCCGGGGCGCTCTCGATGTCCTCGTGCTCGCTGACACACGGATACCGCGCAGTACCCTTGCGAAACATGTGCTTGCGCCAACTGGATTCCGGTGCTCCCGGACCATGGTGCATCGGAAATCCGAACATGTGGTG
>CAZYBA010000007.1:25547-25845 GCA_964646105.1 uncultured Armatimonadia bacterium | reverse complement strand
AGAAGGCCAAGCGACAGGTGGAAATGGGCAAGGATGTCGTGATCCTGCTCGACTCGATCACCCGCCTCTCCCGTGCGTCCAACCTGACCGTCACTCCGTCGGGGCGCACCCTGCAGGGCGGTCTCGATCCGGCCGCCATCTACCGGCCCAAGCGCTTCTTCGGCGCGGCGCGCAACATCGAGAACGGTGGCTCCCTCACCATTGTCGCCACCGCGCTGGTCGAAACCGGCTCGCGAATGGACGACATCATCTTCGAGGAGTTCAAGGGCACCGGCAACATGGAGCTCAAGCTCGACCG
>CAZYBA010000007.1:12793-25512 GCA_964646105.1 uncultured Armatimonadia bacterium | reverse complement strand
TCTCCGAGCAGCGCATCTACCCGGCCATCGACATCAAGGCATCCGGGACGCGCCACGACGAACTCCTCTATCCCGACGAGGAACTCAAGAAGATCTGGCAGCTGCACCGGGTCCTGGCCGGACTCGGCACCAAGGAATCCACCGAACTGCTCATCGACCGCATCGCCAAGACCCGTTCCAACCGCGACTTCCTGTCGATGGTGGGCAGCAGCAAGGCGGCCGACTGATCCCCGGCACCGACACATGGACGAGACCCCTTGGAAAGGTGAGGATGGCCCCGAGGACGCGCCGCGTCCCGAAGACCTGCGCACGGTCGAGGTGACCGTGGCGGGAATCTGGGAGGGCAAGTCCGATCCCGACCAAGGGGCCGACGAACTGGGCCCGCTCGACGAGACATTTGTCAAGTTGGTCGACCGACAGGACCGCGAACTACCCATCTTCATCGGACCGTTCGAGGCCATGTCCATCCTGCAGGCACTCGGCGGCACCGCCCCGGAACGTCCCCTCGCTCACGACCTGTTGCGCATTGTCATCGACCGCCTCGGCGCCAACGTCGAATCCGTGGTGATCGACGATCTGTTCCAGGGGACGTTTTACGCGCGGATCCTTCTGACCGCGGCGGACGGAAAAACCGTGGAAATCGATGCCCGTCCGTCGGATGCCCTCGCGGTTGGGGTGCGCGCCAAGGTTCCGATCCGCGTGGCCGAACGGGTTATGGAAGAAGCGGGACGCCCCGCCGACTCCGACCACGACTGACCGGGACTTTCCCGGAGCGGTTACCGCCGGCAAACTCCAGTCCGGACGCGGCATCGGCGACAAAGTGTTCCGCGGGAACGTTTTCCGTCAACGAATCCCGTCCCGGATGCGACGCGCCCAGCGCAGACCAACCGCTCCCAGCAGCACCCACGCGAAACCGGACAGCCACACCGGGATCGAGTCGGCGGCGGTCCAGGCGAACGGCAACAACGCCACGCCGACAAACGCGGATGCCCAACCGACTCCCGAAACCCTGCCCATCGCGTTCGCAGTAATGCAAGAATCCGGCCAGAACCGCGCGATGGCAGCAAGTTCACGCCGAATGCGCGCCGATACAATGCCTGCGTGCCTGTCTCCCGGCTCAGCGTCTGCATCGTCCACTGGAACACTCCGGACGATTTGTCGGCCTGCCTGGATGCGTTGGCCCAACATCCGGCGTCGATTCCCACCGAGATCGTGGTGGTGGACAACGCCAGCCGGATCCCGATCTCCGACAAGCTGAAGGTCCGTCACCGCGGGGTCGTGTGGATCGACAACGCGGCGAACCGCTGTTATGCCGAAGGGTGCAACCAAGCCGTGGACGCGTCAACGGGCGATCTGATCCTGCTCCTCAACCCGGACACCCGGGTGACAGCGGGGGCTTTGGACAAGTTGATCGACGCCACCCAAGACGGATCCCGGATGGTGTCGCCGCGGCTGGTCTGGCCCGACGGCCGCACCCAAGCGTCGGTGCGCGGTTTCCCCACCCCCAAGGCGGTCTTGGCGGAAATGACCGGGCTGGCGCGGTGTTGCGCATGTTTCGACGGTTGGCGCCTGCGCGGTTTTCGTTACGATGATCCGGGACCGGCTCCCCAGCCCATGGCATCCTGCTGGTTGATTCCCCGGCGTGCCTGGGACACTGTCGGGCCGATGGATCCACGTTTTCCACTGTATTTCAACGATGTGGACTGGGCATGGCGAGCGGCGCGGGCGGGTTGGGAGACAGTCCATGTGCCCGACGCGGTGGTGGTGCACGACCATGGGGGAAGCACCAAGCGGGTGCGCCGGGCCGCGCTTTGGGAATCCCGGCGTGCGTTCCTGCGATACTGGGCCACCCACCATGCACGCGATCCGTTGCTTCCAATCGGGCGATTCTTGATCACGTTCGAGGCATGGGCCCGCACCGGTTGGTGGGGTCGTTCGCTCGCGGGGGAAACCACCCCCGAATCGCTCGCGGCCGAGTTCGCGGCGGAAACGAAAGAACGTTGACATTTGGTGGACACCGATTGGGTCCACGCTGTTGCCGATTGCGCCAATGATCATTGAAACCACCTGTTTTCTTCGCGAAACGGGTTTGCCCGGGCGATAGAATGACCGGATGCCCCGGGTACGAGTTTGCGTGGTCAGTTGGAACGCCTGCGACGATTTGCGAGCGTGTCTGGCGAGCCTTGCGAACGCCACACTCGACCCGGCCACCATCGAGACCGTCGTGGTCGACAATGCGTCCACGGACGGCAGCCCGGAGATGGTGGAGCGTGAGTTTCCCCGGGTGAAACTGATCCGCCTGTCCACGAACACGGGATTTTCGGGTGGGAACAATGTCGCGCTCGAGAACCTGACCGCCGAGTTCGCGTTCCTGCTCAACTCGGATGCGGTCTGTGAGTCGGGTGCGATCGACGGGTTGCTCGATTACGCCGATTTCCACCCCGATGCCGGGATGCTGGGTCCGAAGGTTCTCAACCCCGACGGTTCGTTGCAGTACTCGTGTCGTCGTTGGCCCACCCCTGCCGCGGGGATTTTCCGCAATGTCTGGATCGGGCGTTGGTTTCCTCGGAACCGTCCGGCCGCCGACTACCTGATGCGCGACTACGACCACGAAACCCCGCGCGCGGTCGATTGGCTCTCCGGGTGCGCGTTGATGGTCCGTCGCACATGCGTTGAAAAAATCGGGCTTCTCGACGGGGAAACGTTCTTTTTCTACTGCGAGGATATGGACTGGTGCCTGCGTGCGCATCAGGCCGGCTTCGGTGTGGAGTATGTGCCGTCGGCGGTGGTGCGTCACAAGATCGGCGGTTCGACCGACCAGGTTGCCGACAAGATGATTGTCGAGCACAGCCGTTCGATGGTGAAGTTCTGGCGCAAGCATCGTGAGTTCTTCGCGGACCGGGTTCCGTGGTGGGCGGGTGTGTTGGTGTTGCCTTGGGCAAGCCTGCGCGCGGGGGTTCGGATCCTGCGTCGGCGTTTTCAGTCCGACTCGGAGCGTCGGCGCTGGCGGGAGAAACGGGAGATCGGATCATGACGGGGGGGTTGCCCCAAGGCGGGTTGTTGCGACGTACGGGCTGGGGATTGGTGTTGTTGTCGCTGGTGCTGGCGCCGATTCTGGGTGGTGTGCCGACCGGGGAGCAGTACGGCGGCGATGTCGCCCTGTGGGCCTTGCGGATCACGGTGTTCGCCGGATCGTTCCTGGTGCTGCTGTACCGCGGGATGGCGGTGGGCGGGTGGTCGCGTGCGACCGTGTGGGCCCTGGGGGGTTGGGCGGTCTGGACCGTGGTTTCGTTGCTGTTCCACTCCCGCGCACTGACCAGTCCGGTGTTGTTGTTCACCATGCTCCCGGCGGCGATGGAACCGCTGGCGGTGCTCGGTCTCATGCTCTCGGTGCGCAATCTTTCCGCCGACCGTGGTGCGCGTCCCTGGTTGCTTCCGGGGTTGCTGTTGGGGATGGGAATCACGGCGGCCATGGCGGTTGTCCAATCGCTCGGCAATCCGGGGGGATACCGTGCCACGGGTACCTTTTTCTCACCGAATTTCACGGCGGGCTTTCTCGGTGTTTGCCTGCCGTTGGTGGCGGTGTCGTGTGTGGACGCGCGGGGCAGGACCCTGGCGGCGGTCTGGGCGGGGGTCGCGGCCTTGGGAACGGCCGGTTTGGTGGCCACTGGTTCGCGTTCCGGCATTGTCCTGGCGGTGGGCGGGACGGTTCTTTCGCTTGCCCTTCTTTACTGGCGTCGCCGTGACGGAGTGCGGCTGCGGCGCGTGGCGGTGCTGGCGGTCGCGCTCTTGGTCGGAGCGCTGATCACCCGCGGGGCGGTGTTGCAGCGGACTGCCGGGGGTGCACAGGAGCACTCCGGCGCATTCCGTTCGGAAACGTGGAAGGGCGCCCTTTCGATGGCGGCGTCGAATCCGGTGTTCGGCACCGGTCCGGGGACGTTCGCGAGCAAGTACGGTCCGTATGCGAAGGTGGCATGGACCGGGCAGGCCCATTCCAGTTATTTGCAGGTGGCATCCGAGACAGGGTTCCCGGCGTTGCTCCTGTGGTCGGCGGCGTTGTGTGCCGCGCTCGGCTCGGCCTCGCGTTGGTTGCGCCGCACCGAACGTCCCGCGATGGCGGCGGCGTTGGCCGGGGCGCTGGCCGTGGCGGTGGTGCGGGGATTCCTCGACTCGGAAACCATCCTGCTCGGCAACCTGCTTCCGTTGGCGGCGGTGATCGGGTTGGTATCGGGTGGTGGAACCCCGTCGGCGCGCTGGCCCTGGTGGTCTTTGCTTTGGGGGGTGCCCCTCGGCATTTCGTTCATCCCGTTGGCCAGGACCCCGAGTCCGGGAAGCGCCGATCCGGGTTGGCCGGCCGAGCCCGGTCGTCTGGCGTTCCGGGCCCGTGTCCTCGAGCAACAGGCTATGGAGAGCGGCGCCGCCGGCACCGACACCGCGGCATTGCGTCAGGCGTCCAAAAACGCTTTGGTGGAAGCTGCGCGCATCGAACCGGTCCCGCGACGATTCTTCGCGCTGGCGCGTCTGGCCGAGCTCGAGGGCGACCTGTCGGCGGCGGAGCAGTGGTTCCGTAAGGCGGTGGACGCCGAGCCAACGGCATTGCAGACATTGCACGCGCTGGCGACACTGCTGGAGCGCAAGGGCGATACCGCCGGTGCGAAGGCGGTTTGGGAACGCTTGTTGGCGACGGAAGCGGGTCCTGCAGGGCAGGTCCGTGCGATCCCCGAGCTGCGGGAAATGTGGGCGGTGCACGCCAACGCGGCGCTGGCGCGCGATGCGGCGGGACGGGGTGCGTCGCAGGATGCCAGGAAATACTGGGAAAGTGCCCGTGACGGTATCCGCGAATACACGACGATGAGCCCGCTGTATCAGGCCATGGAACTCGAGCGGGTACCGGCCGACAACCCGGGACGTCAGGCCGAGCGGGTGATCGCCCGGCGCGCCGAATTGCGTTACCTTTTGCCGCAGATGCGCTTGGCGGGAGTCGAAACCGACGGACTCGAGGCGGCGCTGGACGCGATGGACTCCGAGGCCCGGGTCTGGGCGGAACGCACCGCCGGGGCGTCCTCCGCCCCCTGAGCAGGGCCCGGGATTGCGGAGCCGGGTGGATCCGGGAATTCCTCGATTGCCCCCCTCTGTCCGGAAGGCTACAATGGCCCCGTGACCGACTCCCCCGCCCCTCGCCGGGACCCCGACTCCATGCTGTCCGAGCTGTTGTCCTTGGTTGCCTGCCCGGAAACCAGCGCCCCGCTGACGGGATGGAACGGCACGGACACGACCGGCACCCTGGTTACCGCGTGCGGGCGGGTGTATCCGGTCGAAGACGGTATCCCGAACCTGCTCCCGGATGCGTTGCGCTTCCCCGACCCCGAAGCTCCCGCAGAGGAGGTGGTCGAAAAGCAGCATGAGATGGAGGCCCGGGACGCGCAGGTGGTCGACTACGACCGCATGGTGGGCTTGAAGCTGTTCACCTCGGTCGAACTCCCCCTGACCATGCGTTACCTGAATCCTGCCGCCGGCCATGTGATGCTCGAGGGCGGATGCGGTACCGGCCGGATGACCGTGGCGTTCGCGGAACGGGTGCGCGCACTGGTCTGTGTCGATTTCTCCCGCGAGTCACTCAAGGTGGCGAAATCGAAGTTGCCGGATTCGCTGCGTCACAAGGTGTTGTTTCTGCAGGCCGATCTTTCGCAGCTGCCATTGCGTTGCGAAGTCTTCGACCGCGTGGGATCGTTCGGGGTTTACGAGCACATCCCGACGGCCGAAACACGTGCGGGGGCGTTGCGCCACATGGCCCGTGTCTGCAAGCCTGCATCGGACGGAGGAAGGTTTGCGATTTCGGCGTACCGCTGGGGTCCTCCGGTGTCGTGGGGCAGTGAAAAGCAGGGCCACCACCCCGGCGGCATCTATTTCACCCGTTTTACGCAGGACGAATTCCGCTCCGACCTGAGTCCCTGTTTCGATGTCGAACAGATGACCGAGGTTTTGCTCTATTACCATTTGATGTGGGGACGAAAGAAAGCCAATGGGTAGTGCGTACACACCGGGCCTGACAGTCAGCGCCCGAACCACCATCACCAAGGTCCGCCGGTTGCCGCTCAAGGGGTCGGTGCTCGCCGGCGACGGCGACTGGGTGGGACCCGGCGATATTGTCGCGCGGGCGGAGCTGCCGGGCATCATGCAGACGGTCAAGGTGGCGAGCCGGCTGGGTGTCGAAGCGAGCGAAGTGCCGGGCTTGTTGACAGTCAAGGTGGGCGATCAAGGGTCCCGCGGCGATGTCATTGCACGCACCAAGGGCTGGTTCGGCTTGTTCTCCGCCGACGCCAAGGCCAACACCGCCGGAACCGTCGAAATCGTCTCGAACATCACTGGGAATGTCGGCATCCGCGAGGCGCCGAGCCCGGTGGAGGTGGCGGCGTATGTTCCCGGCAGGATCACCAAGGTGTTGCCCGGGGAAGGAGTCGAGATCACCGCCCACGGAGCGTTCATCCAGGGCATCTTCGGTGTGGGCGGCGAACGACGTGCCCCGATCCGCATGGTGTCGCCGGACATCGACCACTGCCTCGACGCTGCCGATATCACGCCGGACATGGCCGGGGCGATCTTGATCGGTGGCGCGAACATCACCGGCGCGGGCTTGCGCAAGGCGGCCGAATCGGGGGTGAAGGGAATCGTGGTCGGGGGAATTGTCGACAAGGACCTGGTGGATTACCTCGGCTACGACATCGGGGTGGCGATCACCGGCCACGAAGACATTCCGTTGACATTGGTGCTCACCGAGGGCTTCGGCACGATCGCGATGGCCAGGCGGACTTTCGAGCTGTTGAAATCGCTGGAAGGTCGGGAAGCGTCCATCTGCGGCGCCACCCAGATCCGCGCCGGGGTCATCCGTCCCGAGGTCATTGTCGCCGACGAAACCCCGGATCAGGGCGGATCGGGAGTCGCGGAAACCGAACCCGATTTCACGCTGGCAATCGGAACCCCGATCCGTATCATCCGCGAACCGTGGTTCGGCGTGCTGGCGACGGTCAGCGGCCTGCCTCCGCAGTTGGTGAAGGTGGAATCCGGCGCCGAAGTGCGTGTGTTGGAAGCCACGTTGAACACCACCGGGGAGAATGTCACCGTCCCGCGCGCGAATGTGGAGATTGTCGCGGGCTGACGTTACCCGTCGATGGTCCGCTTGGATGCCCACCGCGCCCCTCGGCACGGTGGGCATCGTTTTTTGGGTCAGAAGTACGTTCTTGGTCCCGGTGGTTGGAAAGGAAAGGGCTTGGGGAGTCTGTCTCAACGACACGCCGGCCGGCTTGGAACGCCGGGAGGGTGCCGGATTCGCGGGCCTCGCGGAGGGTCCGCCCGACCGGCGCGCTCCATCACAGCCAGCCGATGCGTTTGAAATTCCAGGCAAGACCGCCGGAGAGCGCGCCCATCAGGGCGAGGCAGGCGAAGTAGCCGCCCGGCCATTTGAGTTCGGGGATGTTTGAAAAATTCATTCCGTAGACGCCGGCGATCAGGGCGTCGATCATCAGGATGGTCGAAACACTGGTCAGGGTTTTCATCACGGCATTGAGGTGGTTGCTGGTCTGGGCCATCATCAGGTCAACCACATTTCCGAGGATGTCGCGGTGCAGGTCGACTTGTTCCACCAAGCGGAGCGTGTGGTCGTAGACGTCCTGCAGGAACGGGGTGAGGGCGGGGTCGATCAGGGTTGGGTTGTCGATTCGCAGGAGTTGGTTGACCAGGTCGCGGACAGGGGCGGCCATCTGGCGCAGGATCAGCAATTGTTTCTTGAGGCGCACCGCACTGCGCAGGTCCGGGGTGGCGTTGTTTCCGTGCGCGGTGGTTTCCAGGCTGTCGATCGCAGAGTCCAACGCGTCCATCCACGGAGCGAATTCGTCGACCAGCGTATCAATCAGCCGGTAAAGCAGGTAGCCGGGCCGCCGGTGGATGGGATTGCGTGACGACGGCCGGTGGGTTCGAACATGGGCCAGTGCGGGCAACGGCTCCGGGTGGACGCTGACCAGAAGGCCTTCGGCCACAAAAAGGTCGAGTTCCTGGGCTCCATCCTCGATATCGCGGAGCGGTTCCTCCGGGGGCAGCGGAATCTTGAGCGAAAGGAACAAGTGGTCGTCATAGACATCCATCTTGGCGCGTTGCCCTTGCCGGCGTGCGTCCTCGATCGCGAGCGGATGGAAGTCGAAGGTTTCGGCCAGCCATTGCCAGTCGGCGTCGGACGGCTTCTCGATGTCCACCCAGACCAAGGTGCCATCGTCGGAGGGGACCGGGGGGACATGGCCGCGGGCGGTGTCGGTGTCGGAGACGACAACCGTCCCGTCCGCCGCGTAGGAGTGGATCGTTACCATGCCGGAGCATTCTAACCCCGGACAGCGGACTAGGTCGCGTCCTGTCTGCCGGAACATGGTAAATGGGGAGTATGTTCCGCCAAGTCCCGACCGCGTTTCCGTCCCCGAGCCTGATCCGTCGTGTAGACGGTTTGTCGGTGCGTTCGGTGGCGTTGACATTCGACGATGGGCCGTCACCGGTGTACACGCCTAGGTTGTTGGACCTGCTGCGCAAGGCGGGTGCGGCGGCCACGTTCTTCGTGGTGGGGCGCGAGGCGGAGCGTCACCCGGGTCTGGTGCGCAGGATGATCGGCGAGGGACATCGTGTGGGGAGCCACAGTTGGTCGCATCCGCAATCGACCACACCCGGGAGTGCGAAGGAAGAGTTGCAGCGCACCCACGATGTACTGAAGGCGATCACCGGCGTCGATCCGACATTGTTCAGACCCCCGTACGGCATCGAGACCGGTCCGTTGGCGGAGGAGGCGGTGTCTCGGGGCTACCGGACCGTGCTGTGGTCCCTCGACACCAAGGACTGGCGCGACCATGATGCGTCGAAGTTGTCGGAGATGGTGGGAGAGCGGAGTCGTCGTGGCGACATTGTGCTGATGCACGACATCCATGCGGCGACGATCGACGCGGTACCGGACATGCTGCGTCGTCTGGCGTTGCGGGGTGTGCGCTGTGTCACCGTCGAACGTCTCCTGGACCCGGACCGGGTCCATCCGGGGCCACCAACGCGGGGGTGAATCGGGACCGTCCAACGGTGGACGTGCGCAGGGGTTGCCGTTCCGAATCCTGGGGATTGATCTGCGTGGTTTTCGTGAAACTGTGGTTCGCAGTTGGAACCGCACGTTCGCAGGCGATTCCGCCGAATCGTAGAGGGTGATATTCCGACCACCGGCTAGGATGGGAGTCGGAGCCGGGTGCGCGACCCACTCGTCCGGCACTGGTCCGCTTGCAGGTGTGTTGCGCTCTCGAACAGCATGGCACTCGCGGGGAAGCGGGACCTCGACCAAACCGGTTCGGTACCTTGGACCTGTCGGAAGCGAAGACCGACGGTGCGAATCCCAACGGAATCGGGGGTGTGAGGCCCGGGGCCCTTTCCCGCCCGGCGGACCGGTGTCGGCGGGGATGGCGCAGGGTCCCTTTCGAACAACCGGGTTCAGCCCCGCCTCGGCGACCTGGGCGGATGCACCCCGAGCCCGGGCGCACTTTTCCCTCAGGTCCCTCGTTCCGCTCCATGAATCCGATTTGCACAGTCATAGGGTCGTGGTTCTGGCGCACCCCCGGTGCCTTTTGCCGACAATGCGCTTGACCGCGTTTACCCTGCCCAATCCGCAGGGAATCCGCGCGCTGCGATCGCCCCTTGGTCCGGTTGAAGTCGGGCGGGTGAGGAACGAAGCCCGAAGACGGGCAATTCATTGCACGGACACGTTCAACGGCGCGCAGCGCATTCCTATTCAATCCGGAGCACAATCGGTCGAACGACCAACACGGCGCGGAATTCGTCCACCGCCCCCCAGCACCACGCGAAACAACTCATAAACCGGGAACATAAACGGGCGCGCAACACGACGAGAGCCTGTGGAATTCGTAACGATTTCACGAAACATTGCGATTCCGGATTGAAGACAAGGGGCAGAGTAATCATCAGAACCCGCCCGGACGGCCGAGTCGGCCGCGAGGAAACGCGTGGCACTCAGCGACCCCCAACCGAACCAATACCCGGAAAGCGATTTCTCCCCTATGAACATCAACGGACCATACGCGACTTACACGGTCGCGCCGATCGAGGACACCGATTGTTTCGAGCACAAATGCCTGTCTTGGGGCTTCTGTTCAGCAGTCGAAGCGTGGGCGGAAGTTGCCGCAGTCGCCAGGCGCGCAGGGGTCCCGGAGGACGAATGCGTCGTGCTGCGCTGGGTCGACAAGGAAGACGCCGTCCAATTGGACGGGATCGAGGCCGAGTTACAGCGGCGACAACGCGACGAAAATTGATTCCCTCGGTCAAGACGTTCGCGAATTCCGTCGGCCTCGTTCCCAGGAAGAACGTCCCTCCACCGAACTCCGGTCAAATATCCGCCGCGTTGAAACAGGGTGCCGCATCGCCCCCATCTTGACTCCGGGGGCGCCAAACACTATAATCGGGTTGCGTTCCGGGGTCGTTCAACGGCAGGACAGGAGTTTTTGGTGCTCCTTATCAAGGTTCGAATCCTTGCCCCGGAACCATTCCCCCCCTCACGTCCATGTCCCCACGCAGCCGCGTCGCCCGGATCGCATGGCCGCTCACCTGCACCCTGATTCGACTGGTTCTGCGATGGCACGGAGGCTTCCAAGTGGAAGGTCGGCGCAATGTTCCGCGTCGTGGACCCCTTCTGCTCTGCCCCAACCACTTCACCGACCTCGACCCACCCGCAGTCGCCGCAGCGCTGCCCCGCTACGCCCGCTTTGTCGCCAAAGCCGAACTCTTCGACATGGGGGCCATCGGGAAGGCCATCCGGCTCTTCGACGCCATCCCGGTGAAACGCAATTCCGCCGACCGGGCCGCCCTGCGCGAGATCCTGAAAACCCTGGCGGACGGTGACGCCGTGGTCATTTTCCCCGAAGGCGGGGGCAACGACGACGGTGTGCTGCAACCGCTCAACCCCGGCGCCCTGATGATCGCCCTGCAATCCAGCGCCCCGCTGATTCCGGTGGCTATCCACAACGCGCCCCGCTTCCTCCCCTACACGGCCACCCGTTTGCGACGATCGCCTGACCCGTTGCGGATTGTCTTTGGGAAACCCATCGATCTGAGCGACCTGGCAGGCCGACGCGACGCGGTGGCGGTGGCGACACAACGTCTCACCGAAACCCTCGCCGGCATGCTCGGGCAACCGGTTCCCACCGGCAAGCCCGCTGTCCGCGACTGATCCACCACCCCGCCGTCGACGTTCCCGGACCCCACCGGCAATGCCCGCGCTTCCGGCCTATGCTCGGATAGAAACAGGGCACATACGGTTCACTCCAAAATCGCACGTCAAACACCATCCCAAGCCACGACGCTGCAAGCGCCCGCCCTACAAAAAGTCCACAGGAAACCCCGATCAACACACCGAACCGCCCGACCCTTTCCCGACCGCCCAGCCCGACCGATCCCTGGGTGGACCAGTTGCGCAAACGGATCGCCGGTGCTCTGCCGGCGGTGGACGACCCCGAGCAAGCGTCCGTACTCCATCTTGACTTTTCCGGTGTGTATTGCGCTGCCAACGATCTGGGAAATGCGGAGAAGGTGGTCGACAACGCGGTCCGGTTGGCGCGAACCGTGGCTCCGGCGGATCTGACACCGCTGCTCTGGCCACGGCTGGTCGATTGCCGAATCCGCCACAAGAACCGCGCGGGGGCACGCGCAACCGCGGTGGGCGCACTTCCCTTTCTCATCGCCATTCCCGACCCCGACACCCGGTGGTGGGCGCTGGCAACGTTGGCGGAGCGACTCGCCACATTGCGCGACACCGCCTCCGTATCGACAATCACCGCAACGTTGCGCCGGTCGGACCCGGATCGTTACCGACGCACGGAGGGCCAGCTGTTGCGAACACAAATCGCACTGGCGTCGGGAGAGTACATGGACGCGGTCCGGTTGAGCCGGAAACTGCCGCCCGACCAACGCGCGTCGATACAAGTCTCCGCGGCCACCGGCCTGTATCGTCAGGGTCGGTCCGGGACGGCACGCGCGCTCATGGACGGGTTTTGGGCGGCGGCCCGGCGCCAACGCAATCCCGGGCTGCGCCTGCTGGACGAAACCGTAATCCTCGAGGGAATGGTCCGGCAGGGACGCGCCGGGGACGCGCTCCGGATGGCCGCGATTCCGCTGTTGCGTGACGCTGTCCTCGAGGCGATGCTCACTGCCGGGCTGGTCCGCGCAGCCCTCAAGGCAAACCCGTCGCCGTCCCCCTCTGTCGTGATCGCCTGGGCCGGGGAAGGACAACGCCAGGCAGCGGAGCGGATCCACAAAATCGTTCTGAAAGAGCACAAGTGGTTTCTGGACGACGATCCGGTGCGGATGTTGGCGGCGCGGGCGCGGGCGGCGGCCAAGGCAGGCGATTCAGACGGCGGGCGACGTCTGTTCGAGGACGCGGAAGCGGTGGTGGAGGCTGCGAAGGGAGAGGCCAAGCAGACCCGCCTGCGGATCGCACTCGCCGAGGCGTTGCAAACCGGAGGCTGGCACCTCGACCGATGAAGCAGGGTCGGGACTCGCATCCAATCGCCTAAAGACGTCCTAGGCGTTCAATTCCCATTTACTCTCGGAGAATACAAGGCGCCTCGCAAACGCGGCAACGGCACAACGTCAACGAAGTATCGGATCCCAACGGCGTCCCAAAAACGGACAGCGCCTCG
>CAZYBA010000007.1:2367-12693 GCA_964646105.1 uncultured Armatimonadia bacterium | reverse complement strand
CAAACGCGGCAACGGCGCAACGTCAAGGACGTGTCAGGAAATTGCTCGGCCATAAACCACTCCGGCTCGCCGAACCCAAGCGCCACAGGTCAATCCTGAGACTGAGAAGGCATCGGCCGGGCCCACGCCGGGCCGGCGTCCCGAATACGCGACGCCACGGGGCAGTCCGGGTTGTGCGCGCCGGGCAGATAACCCGTGCTCATCAGGAACTCCCCCACAATCTCCGGGCCCATGAATCGGAATGTCGCACGGAACAATTTCACCCACTCGGAATGCTCCCGCGGATGGTGGAAGTCCAGCCAGGCCCCGAACGAACCGTGGGTGGACTGGATTTCCATGATGGTTCGGGCATTGGCGATGGTCGCGACAATCTTGGCCCGGTTGCGCACAATGCCGGGATCCTGGCGCAGGCGCTCTATTTCGGTGTCGCCCCAGGTTGCCACGGTGGCGATGTCGAACTGCGCGAACGCGCTCCGGTAACCGTCCCGTTTGCGCAGGATCAATTCCCAAGACAACCCCGCCTGATGGATTTCCAAGGTCAAACGCTCGAACAGGGCGTGGTCGGACGAAACCGGAAACCCGTACTCGGTGTCGTGGTAAGGCCGGTGGACCGGGTGCAGGGTGCCGGAATTGTTGCCGTCACAGTACGGATGGGCCATGGGAAACATGGTACCGGCAGCCGGTGCGGGGAGGGCGGACGGTACACTGGGCGCGTGTCGAAACACGTGGTGGCGGTGGCGAACGGCGCCCTGAGCGACGGGGCGGCTTCCCGTCTGCGGCAAACAGTCGAGGACAATCAGGCGGTTCTGGTGGCGGTGGACGGCGGGGGCAGGCATCTGCTGCGCCTGGGCATCGACCCGAACTTCGTGACCGGCGACTTCGACAGCCTGAGCGAACCGGAAAGGGCGCTTCTTGCCGCACGCGGGGCTACTTTGGTACCCACCCCGGATCAGGATTTCACCGACCTCGACAAAGCCCTCGCGTGGATCCGCACCACCCTCGAACCCCAGACCATCACGGTGTTCGGCGCGACCGGCGGACGCCTCGATCATCTCTACTCGGTCCTCTCGACCCTGGTGCGCCACGGTTCCGGCGCCGACATCCGTCTGGTCGACGAAATCGGCGAAACGTTCGTGGTGGCCGGCGAGCGGACTTGGGAAGCCAACGACCTCCCGGGGCGAACTGTCTCGCTGATGGCACTCGGGCCCGTTGATACTGTCACCACGCGCGGCCTGCGCTGGCCGCTGCACGGCGAACCGCTGGCACCCGGGGTGCGTGACGGCACGTTGAACGTTGTGGAAGAATCCCGGTTTTCGGTGTCGGTGGGATCGGGAACTCTGATTGTGCTGCTCCACCACGCGTCCGCACCGTTCACCGTGGATGTGGTGCGCTCCCCGCAGGAACGGCACAACCTGATCGATTTGCGCTGGAGTGTGTTGCGCCCCGGCCAGCCGCGCAACAAGGCCTTCTTCGCCGGAGACGATGCGCCGGGCACGACCCACTGGATCGCCGTGGATTCCGACAAGCGGGTGATCGGGTGCGCGAGCATCCTAGAGCAGGACGGCTGGCAACTGCGCGGGATGGCGGTGGATGTCCACTGGCAAGGCAAGGGAGTCGGTGCGGAGATTGTGCGCCGGGTGGTTGACGCCCTGTCGCCCGAGCCGGGGCAGCTGTGGTGCAACGCGCGCCTGTCGGCGGTGGGCTTCTACCGGAACTGCGGTTTTGTGGAAACGGGAGACATTTTCCCGATCGAGGGCATCGGCCCGCACGTGCGAATGGAGTGGCGTCCGTGAGTGAATCCGAGTCGAACCATGAAGAACGGGAAACGGCAGGGTGGATTCCCGACGATGAATTCCGGCGGCGGTTCCTGGAGGCGCTGGGCCCGGCGGTTGCGGCGTTCGGAGGGACAGTCGACCCGGACGCGGCCGAGGCGGCCGTGGAATTCTGCAACAAGGTCCGCATTGCCAACACCCAGCTCAACCTGACCCGCATTGTCGAGCCGGAGGATATGGCGTCCAAGCATGTCGCCGACTCGTGGAGCGTGCTGGCTGCGATGCCGTGGTGGCAGGATGGCGGGCGGATCGCCGACATCGGGACCGGCGCGGGTTTCCCGGGGCTGCCGCTCAAGTGGGAGGCACCGGCCATCGACTTGGTCTTGGTGGACTCGTTGCGCAAACGGCTGGCGTTTTTGGAAGGCGCCGCCGGCGTGCCGTTCACCGGAATCCACGCCCGTGCCGAGGATCTGGGGCGCGATCCGCTCGGGCGTGAGCAATTCGACGGCGTGGTGGCGCGCGCGGTGGCGGCGTTGCCGGTGCTGCTCGAGTGGTGCGGGCCGTTGGTGTCCGTGGGTGGGCATTTCGTGGCGATGCTGGGTTCGCAGCCCCCGGACGAAGGCCGTCCCGACGCATTCGGGTTGAAACTGGTTCGGGAGCGTCAGTGGACGTTGCCGGCGAGCGACGGTCCGGCGTTGCGACGGATTCGAATTTACGAAAAAGTTCGACCCACCCCGCCGCGTTACCCACGCCGCCCCGCGGAAATCAAGTCGTCCCCGCTGGTTTGACTTCGGTCCCCACAGGGAGGGCTCCCGTTCGGAGACAGAGCCGAGTTCCGACCGGGGCAGTGCCTGGTTGAACCAACCGGGCGTTGTCAGCAAGACGCGTGGGGCACCACGACTTCCTCACGAACGGTCCCTGTTCCCGTCGTAACCTCTGGAAATTGCCGAAGCCTTGCATCCGGCCACAGCTCTGGCACTTGCCAATCTGTCGACCAGGGGACGTTTCCCATTGGGCCCTGCACGCACAATCCACCGGTCCGACCCGGGCAACGACCGGCGGTGCGGACGGCAAGCCCATGATGACACCCGTTCCCGCTACTGACACCGCGTCCGTTACCGGCATCGATTATGGGACACCGGACGCGTTGTTGCTGAAACTGTCCGGCGCGGCTCTCGATGCGTTCCGGGATGCAAGTGGGGACTTCAACCCGTTGCACGGCGATTCAACCTACGCGCGGCAGACTCCGTTCGGCGAGCCGGTGGTTTTCGGGATGCTCGGTGCGTTGGCGTTGCTCGGTCGTCTGCCGCTGCCTTCCACCCGTCGTATTGCGAAGCTGTCGGTGGAGTTTTCCGGGGCGATGTTCGTGGGTCAGGAACTGGGTTGGCGCTGGGAGCAGCCCGGGGATTCACTCTGGCGAGGTTCTCTGTCCGATGGCAGCCGTGTTCTGTTGTCGTTGACGGTCTGGGACGTTGCCGGTTGGAAGTCATCCGGAGTGCCGCGTGGAGGCGGACCGACGGGTGTGCGCGAGGCAGCGCACCGCAGCGATGCGGCGTTCGTGGAGCCCTTGGCGGTATGCGGTCGCTACGGAGTCGAAACCCGGGCATGGGAGGCACTGTGCAGGGCGGTGGGTATTGCTCCGGACAGGGTCGATCCGGATGTGGCATCGGTATTGCTGTGGTCCAGTTGGTTGGTGGGAATGGAATTGCCGGGGCGGCAGGCATTGTTCCAGGGCTTCCAATGCACCTTCGGTCCGCGAAGCAGCGCGCCAGGGTCGCCGTTTGACTTCGAGGCGCGGACCGTTCGATTCGACGACCGTTTCGCGTTGCTGCGGGGATGTTTCGAGTTGGCCGATGACGGCACGGCGTGGGGCAGCGGGGAATTTCGCAGCTTTGTCCGCCGTCCAACCGACCCGGCATCCGATCCGTTGTTGCCGTCGTTGCTGGACGCCGATGAACCGCTTGCAGGTCGGACTGCGTTGGTGATTGGAGCGAGCCGGGGCTTGGGTGCGTTGACCGCGCGGGCGTTGGCCCTGTCCGGCGCGACGGTTTACGGCAGTTATCTGCGCAGCGCGGAGCAGTTCGACCGGATTAGGGCGAATGCGGGGGCAATCGGGCACCGATTGGTGGGGCTTCCCGGCGACGGCGGGGATGCGCAATGGTGTTCCAACGCGGTGGAGCGGATCTGCGCCGAGTGCGGCGCGTTGGACTTTCTGGTCTGCAACGCGTCCCCGGCGATTCTGCCGATGCGTTACGAACGGGAATCGGCGGTGCGAATCCACGAGTACGTGGCGTATTCGTTGGCGCTGGCGAGTCATCCGGTCGCGACGGCGTTACCGCGTTTGTCGGAGTCGGGAGGTCAGGTAGCGGTGGTTTCGTCGGTGTATGCGCAATCGGCGCCGGCGCAATTTCCGCATTATGTGGCAGCGAAGTCGGCGATCGAGGGCCTGTTGCGTTCGGTGGCGGCCCACCATGTGAATGTCGGATTCACGATCGTGCGCCCTCCTCGGCTCGAGGGCGAATTGAACATCCCGTTCGCCGGCGAGCAACCGTTGCCGGCGGCGGTGGTTGCGGCCGGGATTGTGCGCTCGTTGGCGGAGAAGCCGGCGCGCGGCAGGGTGCGTTGGCTGGACCGGTTCATGCAGCCGGGCACCTAGTCAGGGAAGGGCGCGCGGATTGTGCGGCCCGCATTGTTCCGGGTGGATTTTGGACAACGCTGCGCCGGTAGCATTCACCGGACGCCGGACCCTTGTCGGGCTCAGGCAACAAAAAACGCTCGACCGATCAGTCGAACGTTTCGCTTGGGGAACGGGAGCGATGACTTTTCACCGCGCTTATGAATACATTATATCGTGAAAAACGGGGTTCACGCCAGTGGTTGTAATTCGTTGCTAAAAAAGCCGAACCGGGCTTATTTCCCAAATAGTTCTGTTATAAATGCATTTCTAGAGTATTTTAAGACCACGTTTTCGCTTTTGAGTTGTATTCGTGTATTGCATTCGTCTCGTTTTTTTGTTGATCAGATTGCTCCCCATCCGCCCCACGGGCACAAAAAAGCTCCAAACGGGATTCTCTGAGGGTTGTTTGACCTCGGCAATGGGCTAAGATGCGCTAAACAGTTGGAGTCTCCCCATGTCCTTTGGTTCCGTCCCTCAGCAGTCGTCCGCACCCGCATCGTTTGTCCAGCGCCTTGCCGCCTCCCTGCTGGACGGCTTGATCCTGGGAGTGGTCGGAAATATTGCCGGATTTGTCGTGGGGCTTCTCCTGGCGATCGTGATGCGCGGTGCCGACGAAAAATCTGTCGAGGCAATCGCGGGCTTGGTTGGCGGACTGATCGGGATGCTCATGAGTTGGCTGTACTTCGCGTTGATGGAAAGCGGCCCGTCGGGCGCGACCCTCGGCAAGAAGGCGCTGGGGTTGCAGGTGGTTGACAACGACGGCTACGGAATCACGTTCGCCCAAGCCACTGGCCGTTACTTCGCGCACATCCTGTCCGGCCTGCTCTGCTGCGCCGGCTATCTTGCCATGCTCTTCAGCCCGGAAAAGAAGACCTGGCATGACCAACTCAGCAGCACCCGGGTGATCGACACCCGCGGCTGATGTTGCGCACCGGAGCAGCCGGTCCGTAATCTGTCGACACATCCTGCCGGCCGTATCACTCCGGGAACCCTTCGCATGAAGCTGCTCCTGACATCCGCCGGAATCAAAAACGCCGCCATCGAGACGGCACTCGGCAACCTGCTGGGCAAATCCATCGGGGATTGCAATGCACTGTGCATCCCCACCGCGATGTTCGGCCACCCCATGGTCGGGCCTGGCGACAAGGTTTGGGACTTCATCAGCGGGCGGG
Organism: uncultured Armatimonadia bacterium; assembly: GCA_964646105.1. GTDB lineage: Bacteria > Armatimonadota > Armatimonadia > Armatimonadales > Armatimonadaceae > CAIRTT01. Next base: position 7,072 of record CAZYBA010000007.1, on the reverse strand, counting down.
AGCCGCGCACCCCGATGTGCGAGGTCGGCTGGAAATCGGTGGGCGTGCTCGAACTGACCGCACTGCCCAGCATCGACCCGGCGCTGTGGCTACCCAGGCTACGCGCGACCGATGCGCTTCTGGTGGCCGGGGGGGATGCCGGCTACCTGTGCCACTGGATGCGGGAATCCGGAATCGACTCCGAACTAGCGTCCCTGGACCACATCGTCTGGGTTGGCTTGAGCGCGGGGAGCATGGTCGCCACTCCGCGCATCGGCCGTGATTTTGTCGGTTGGACCCCGCCGGGAATCGACAGTCAAACAGAAGGCATCGACACAACCCTCGGCTGGGTGAACTTCTCCCTCTTCCCGCACCTGAACCATCCGGAATTGCCGCACAACCGAATGGCGAACGCGCAGCAGTGGGCGTCCACGATCGGTTTCCCTTCCTACGCAATCGACGATGAAACGGCGATTGTGGTCGACAATGGGCGGGTCGATGTCGTTTCCGAAGGGGAGTGGGCATTTTTTCCGTGACGGGCTCACGGTCGGGAGTCCCGTGTCGTTCCGGACCGCCCGGGTTGTGACTGAGCGGATCGTGCCGAGCCCCGGTTGGTTGCAATGTCCCCTCGGGCAATCCAAAAAAAACAACCCCGGGAGCCTGCGCCCCCGGGGTTGTTTTGTCTTGGAACCAGACCGCGTCAGCCGACCTTACGGGTCTTGGCGTCGAAGGTCATGGTGCGGTTCAGGCGGGCGCTCATTTCCGCGAGGGAGATGATCACCTGCACCTTGGTGGCGAGGTCGATGTTGCCGTTGGTGTTGACATCGCCCTTGCGGATGCAGTCCAGCCAGTTGCGCTCGTGCGCCGGGATGTTTTCGTACGGAGCGTACTTCGCAAGCGCCGGGTCGGCCTTGTCCACACGTCCGCCTTCCATCTCTTCCGAGTACGGTCGCTCGGGCTTGTACTCCACTTCGTTCCCGAAGTAGATGGTGCCCTTGTCGCCACGGATGAGGTCGGGCAGGCCCTGCTCGTTGACCGTCGAGCCGACGAAGAGCATGGACCAGCCGGACGGGAACTCGGCGAGCACCTGGACGGTGTCGGCGACTTCGCGGTCGTTGTGGCTGGTGCCCGGTCCGTGGACGCCGTTGGTGCCGATGGAGGTCACCCGGGTGGGGAATTCGGGGTTGCCGGACGCGATGAGGAACGGATGCAGCTTGTGGGGCATCAGGTCGCCCAGGATGCCGCCGGAGTAGTCCCAGTACTTGCGGTAGCGGCGGAAGCGCGCACCGGTGTCGTCGCGTTCACCCTGCTGGCCGTCCGGGGCAGCGCCGAGGAAGTTCCACGCACGCTTGGGGGCGGAGCCCAGCCACAGGTCCCAGTCGAAGTTCTTCTGGGTGATGTCGGCATGGATCTCGTAGTTCCACTCGCCGCGGGGATTGTTGCGGCAGTAGGAACCTTGGCCCATGACCATCTTGCCGATGCGGCCTTCCTTGATCGCCTTGGCGGCCGCATGCCACTTGACATCGGTGCAGCCCTGCGAACCGACTTGGAAGACACGCTTGGTGCGCACCGCGGTGTCGTAGACCTGGAAGGCTTCGTCGACATAGCGGACCATCGGCTTTTCGCAGTAGACATGCATGCCGGCCTGCATCGCGTGCACCGCGATCTGGCCATGCCAGTGCTCGGGGGTCGCGATCATCACCGCGTCGATGTCCTTGCGCTCCAGCAACTTGCGGTAGTCACGGGTCATGAACGGGCTGGCGTCCCCACCCTTGTCGGCACCTTGGGTGACAATGCCCTTGGCCCGTTCGAGGTACGGATCGTACGCATCGCAGAGCGCGTTGACCTTGGTGTTGCGGTTCAGGCCGTCGGCCACGAATCCGCGCAGGTGTCCGAAGGTACCCTGGCCGCCCAGACCAATGAAGCCGACCACGATGCGGTCGTTGGAGCCGATCGCACGTCCGGTCGCCATCACCGTCCCCTTGGGGTACTTGCCGCAGGTGAGTTGCTTGGCGTTCACGGTCGGAACCGGAATGCCGCCCGCGACCACCTGTCCACCCGCCGCGGCGGAGGACGCCGGTTGTGCCGGCTTCGGCTTGGCCGCACCCTGTGCTTCGGCTTCGCGCGCCACCGCACCGGCCATGATGGCACCGGCGGCACTCGACGCCACTTTCAAGAATTCGCGGCGGCTCGACCCGCCCTCTGTCGTCTTTGCCATTGTCTGTCCTTTCAAAATTCCGGCGACAAGACACCGGATTCCAACCGTACCCGGGCCGCCTCAGGCCTCGAGCAATTCCTTGGGCAACGTTATCCGCGTGCCGCTCGTCAGCGCTTCGTTGGTCTTGATTGCGACCACGGTGGCCGCGTAGCCGACATCGGCGCCGGCCTCCGTAGGCTTGCCGGAGCGAACCCCCTCCACGAATGCCTCGCAGGCGTGGTAGAGCGGAGTCTTCTTCGGGTCGACTTGGCGGTTTTCGCCCGGGGTCAGACCAAGGGCCAGCAGCTTGGACGCATCCGCGACCAGCGCGATCCCCGTGTCGTCGCCGACCTTTTCGCGATACGCATACACTTCCCAGCCGAGCGCCGTGGCGTCCGCTTCCTTGAACATCCACGCACGGGTGTTCTTCTCGATCGGATCCTTGAGCAAGACCGCGGCGTCCGAGCCTTGGAAGAGTTCGTAGTTGCCGCTGAACGAATTCGCCAACGTCGCGCCGAAGCTGAGCCGGACGCCGTTCTCGAACTCGATCAGGCACTGGACCGTGTCGGCAACCGAACGGCCGTCGTTCCAAAGCGCCACATTTCCGAAGCCCTGCACCGCAACCGGCCGGCTGTTCATGAAGTGGGTGGCGGTGTCGATGGCATGGACCCCGATCTCGCCCACCAAGCCGGTGGAGACGGATTTGTCGAGACGCCAGTTCAGTTCGCGCTCGCGCTCGCCGGTGGCGGCGGTGCGCCTCCAGGATGTCTTCTTGTTCCATTGTGCCGACGCGGATGCGACCGTACGTCCGAGGGCGCCCGTGGAGACAAACTTGAAAACGTGGTGGTGCTGCGGGTTGGTGCGCTCCTGCAGGCCGGAATGGAAGATCTGCTTGGATGCCGCCTTGGCCGCCGCAGCAATCGCCTTCGCATCCTCGACCGTATGCGCCAACGGCATCTCGCAGAAGACATGCTTGCCGGCCTTGAGCGCCGCGACCGCGATTTCCTTGTGCAGATGGGTGGGAGTGGCTACCCAGACCGCCTGAATCGCCGGATCCGCCAGCAATTCCTTGTAGTCGGCGGTGGCCTTGGCCTTGGTGGCGATGTCGAGCGCGCGCTTGTGGACACCCGGATAGCTGTCGCAGACCATGCGGATATCCGCACCCGGGAGATATGTCAGCGAGCGCAGGATCTCACGGCCCTGATCGCCGAGGCCGATGACGCCGCAGACCACGGTGGCCGGAGCCGGCGTTGCAGTGGTCGGCTTGGGCGCCGCCTGGCCCGCAGGCTTGGGGGCCGCCGGCTTCTGGGTCCCCTGCTCCGCTTCCGGAATCAGTTCGACCGCCTCGGCAGTGCCGGAGCCGCCGATCAGCAAACCGAGCGCGAGCGCCGAACCGGCACCGAGCACATCGCGACGTGAAACGGGATTTTCGTTGTCCATATCTGCTCCTTTGGACACGGTCGGTGCCCGAAGGTTTCCTTCCTCAATCACTGAATTCCGCAAAACCTACTTCTGGACGGGCAGCTTCGCACTGCCCCTCTCCAAACCCAACGACCAGAGAATACCCCCGAGCACATGCTCCTGATACCAAGGCTTCTCCCAGACATCCACCCGGTGCCCAAGCGCCGTGTAGAACATCTTTCCCTTGCCGAACTCCTTGCACCACGCAATCCCGTGATGGCCCGGCGCCTTGGTGTTCGGGTGCTTGTCGAGATCCAGCAACAAATGGACCTTGTTGCGGTCGTAGCTCTTGAAAATGTAAATTTCGTCGAAAACTTTCACCGAACCGGCAATCATGCGGGTGGCTGGATGCTTCGGATCCTCCACCAGGCACTCCACCTCGACCTGCGGGCCGTGGGTCTCGAACTCACCCCCCACCATCTCGATGTACGGCGGAAATCCGTGGAATGTGTCGGACGCGGCATGCGCCCCGGCAAAACCCTTGCCACTCTGCACCCACTTCAGGAACCCTTCCTTGTCGGGAAGCGGCAGGTCGCCGGTCGTGGATGCAAAAAACACCCCGTCGACGTTCTTCAGCGCCTCGACGGTCATCTTGCTGGCCATGTCCTCATCCGTCCGGACGTAATCGACAGTGAACTTGCCGGTCTTTGCACCCAGCTCCGCAATCACCCGCTCCGCCACCGGAATCGAATCCGAATGCCGGAAACCCTTGGTGACCGTCACCACCAGCAGGCGCTTCGGCTTGTTGGCCGACGCCTTGGGGAGCGGCGCGGCGCAGGCCATCAGCACCGCGGACGCAACAAGAAAAGCAAGACGTTTCATGGGGATGAAGTTCCTTCTCCAACAGGGTCTCCAGCGACTGTCCAGTATAACCCTGCCGTCCCCGCACTACAACCGTCCGCACCCCCTTTCCAGCTCCAAAGCGTGCGGTATCCTAGGTGTCCCATGCCCTCCCCCGCGCCGGAACCGGCCCCGCCGATGCCCGATGCGCACACCCTGGCGGAAGGCCTCAACCCCGATCAGCAAACGGCGTTCCTGCACCACCACGGAGCCGCCCTGGTCCTCGCC
>CAZYBA010000007.1:0-2357 GCA_964646105.1 uncultured Armatimonadia bacterium | reverse complement strand
AGACCACTGTCCTCCTGAAGCGCATCGCCCGCTTGATCGGCGAAGGTGTCCCGCCCGCCCGCATCCTGGTGGCCACGTTCACCAAGCGCGCCGCCGAGGAAATGCACGACCGCCTTTCCAAGCTGCTCGGCGCCAACGCCATCGAGGGCATCTGGATCGGCACATTCCACGCCCACTGCCTGCGCATTCTCAAGATCGAGACCGCACGCCGCCTCGGCAAGGAGGGTCGCTTCGAAATCGCCGACGAATCCTGGCAAAAGCGGGTCTGCCGGGCGATCCTCTCGAAACCCGGCGCCAACGAGAAACTGCCGTCCCCGCCGTTCGGGCAAAACATGCGCATGGACCCCAAGGGCGCCCTGCTCGCGGTGTCGGCGGCCAAGAACTCAGGACACAACGCCGAGGAAGCCGAAACCGTCCTCGCCCGCCTGCACCCCGACTGGGACCCCCCGCTGGTTGAAAACACCGCCCGCTTCTGGCGCTGCTACGAAATGGCCAAGCAGAAGCAGTTCGATGTGCTCTCCCGGGTCCCGGCGCGCCGGCTCGACTTCGACGACCTGCTGATCGAGGCCTACCTGCTCCTGCGCGACCAACCCGAAATCCGCAAGACCTGGCAGGACCAGTTCGACTTCCTGCTCGTGGATGAAACCCAGGACACCAGCGAAGTCCAATGGGAATTCGCGCGCCTGCTCGCCGAACCGCACGGCAACATGTTCATTGTCGGCGATGTGGGACAGAGCATCTACGGCTTCCGCGGCTGCGACCCCAAGCGCACCGTCATGGCGTTCCAGAAAGCATTCCCCGCCGGCCACATCATCCGCCTGCCCGCAAACTACCGCTCCACCGAGCCTGTGGTGGTGATCGCCAACGAACTGATCGCCCACGCCGACCTCGACGATCGCTACCGGTTGCTGATGGACAGGACCCGCACGGGCGGCGACGACCCGGACTTGCACCAGCATGTGGACGCCGACTCCGAGGCGGCGGCGGTGGTGGCCCGCATCCGCGCCCGCCTGCAGTCGCACCACCTGCATTTCAAGGACTTCGCCATCCTCTACCGCACCAATGCCTACAGCCGTGCGTTCGAGGATGCCCTGATCGCCGTCGGCATCCCGTACCAGATCACGGGAGGCACCAGTTTCTACAACCGACGCGAGGTCAAGGACCTGCTCGCATTCCTCCAATTGTCGGTGGACCCGAATTGCCCCGCGGGCGCCGACGCCGCCAAGCGGGTGATCAACATGGCGTCCAAGCGGTTCGGCCGCCCCACCCGCGGACTCGGCCCCGGTTTCTGCAAAAAGATCGACGAGCTGGCGGAAAAGAACGGGTGGACGTTCTACGAAGCCTTGCGCCGCGGAGCCTTCAACACATCCCAGGATGTCGCCATCCAGGATTTTCGTCGTCAGATCAAGGAGATCCACGACGCCGGCGACTCCGCGCAGGCCCGGCTCAAGGCGGCGCGCTCGAGCGGCTACGACGATTATCTCCTGGCGGAGGAGGGCGACTCGGACGACGACGGCGAGGGGTCGACGCGCCTGGAGAACCTGGACGAACTGGTGGCGATGTCGGCGAAGTTCCACGGTCCGGAGCAGCTGTTGACGTTCGTGACGGGCCAGATCCGCAAGGCGGGCGAGTCGGCACGGTCGATCGACGCCGTCCAGGTGATGACGGTGCACCGTGCCAAGGGCCTCGAGTGGGCGAGCGTGCATGTGGTGGGCTTTGCGATGAACCTGCTCCCCCACCACCGGTCGATTGTCTATATCGACGGCGAACTGCAGCCGGATTCGCTCGAGGAGGAGCGGCGTATCGCGTATGTGGCGATCACCCGTGCGAAGCAGTGGCTGGGGCTCAGCTGGCCGCAGTACCACAACGGCAAGGCGCTGGGCCCGTCGCCGTTCCTGATGGAAATGCCGACGTTGGCGCCGCTGGTGGACGACGCGCTGCGTGCGATACCCGAAGAGCCGGAGGATTTGGACGATCCGGAGCCGGACGATCTGGGTTGATTTTCGCCACGACCGGGCTTGGGGAAGGCGCGAACGCCCCGTTGACCGGGCACTGAAATACCCGGCTCGCCCAAAGCCCGTCTTCGACGGGAACATATTGGCGCAACCAATTGCGGTTTGGCGGCGTTTGTTCGTGGAAAACGCGATCGAAGCCCCGCTCAGTAAGGCCAAATCCCCGGCAATAGATTCGGAGCCACCCGCCACCTCGGCCAAAGACCTTCAGCCGGAGCGTTCACCCTCCCGGGCCAGCGGGAATCGAGGAAGACCGTTTCCCAGAGCCGGCGGTATCGGTTTCGCCCCCGGATCGCCCACCCCGCTTCCGCCACCACCATGGCCGAAGGCCGTCAGCCGTGTCGT
>CAZYBA010000006.1:23700-25922 GCA_964646105.1 uncultured Armatimonadia bacterium | reverse complement strand
ACAAGGTCACCATTGTCGCGCGTGGCCAGAGCGGCGGTGTGACGATCTATCTTCCCGACGAAACCCGTGAGGGTCGTTCAAAGTCGGAATTCGAGGACATGATCGCAATGGCTCTCGGCGGGCGGATCTCCGAATTGATGGTCTACGGAGAAATCAACACCGGGGCGTCGTCGGACATCGACAAGGTAACCCGAATCGCCAAGGCGATGGTCTGCGATTACGGTATGAGCGACCGCCTCGGAAATCGCCGCATCGGCAGAGGCAACGGCAATCCGTTCGTCGGCCGTGACGGCATCATGGAAGAGCGTGACTACTCGGACGATGTCGCGAAGATGGTGGACGAGGAAATCCGGTCGTTCATCGACCGCAATTACGACCGGGCCCAGCAGATTCTAGAGTCCAACCGCCATCTTCTCGACCGCCTGACGGATGCGTTGATGGAAAAGGAAACTCTGGATCGGGACGAGTTCCTGGCCTTGATCCAAGACGCGGTGGTTCCGGAACACGGGGGGCGCAAGCCTGAGCCGCCGGCGCCGCCCACTCCGCCCAGTTCGGGTACGCCGGTGGTCGAAGCGGAAGCAGATCCGGCCCAGGCCAGACCGTCGCCGCCCCACGCGCGCCTGGAACCAGGCATGGCCTGAACCGATCCGTCGCAAGGTCTTCGAACGACCATTTGTGGATCTCGGAACGAAAGCCCGTCGCCCTGTGCGACGGGCTTTTTGCTTGGGAGCGGTGCGATAGAATGGCCCCATGGATGAGGAGCGGATACCGACCGCCTATCGGCTCAACCGCGTGGTTCGAACTCCCAGCAGCGAAATCTATCTGGTCTGGGACGGCGAGACGCGGGTTGGCCAAATCGACATCCATTATGCGCACGAGACCATTCACGCCACTCTCATGCTCGAGTCCTTGCTGGCTCGCGAGGATGAAGAGGGATTGATCGCCCAGATCGACGACGAGGTGGTACAGTCCTACCTCCCCAATTTCGATCGCGAGGATTTCCTGGTCACCGTCTACCGAGGCGAGGAAGTGGCGTCCTATTCCGACACGTCGGGGGTCGATGAGGAACTCGGGCCGGAGCAGTGACTTGTTGTCGCTACCCATTCGCCGGGAGCCAACCAGTCGCCGGTTCCTGAAGTTCTCCTTGAAATGAGTGGTCGGTCGGAAAATGGAAAAGGCCTCCTGCGTTGTGCAGGAGGCCTTTGTATCTCGGGTGGGAGAGTCTACGTGCCACGCCCGACTGCTTTGATGGCCCCGGTGGAGGCCGCGGTCCAGTTTTCCTGCGGGATCGGACCTGTGGTCGTCACTCCGGTGGTCTGCAGCCACGCCAATGCGCGGTTGGCCTCGTCGAGTGTGCCGGAGAACGACACTTCGGCAAAGCCTCCGGTTTCGCTCAGCGACGCACGTCGCAGAACCACCTTGAGGTCGAATCGGCTCCCCAATTCCTGAAGGACGGGATGTTCCATCATCTCGCGGGTGAACTGGAGTTGGTAGACAAGAGTGACTTCCATAGCGTTGGTTTGCTCCAATCGAGGTCGAGGGCCTAGCCCCCGAGCAGATCCAGTGCCTCGCGCAGGTCTCGGCGGACACAGGTGAAAATGGGGGTATCGCGCAACGTGAATCCGGATGCCTCCGAGTGGCGCAGTTCCATGACCAAGTCGACAAAATCCGAGGGGCGGTTGCTCTCGAACGCCACCACCCACTCCTGATCGTCAAGACCGAACGAGTAAATGGTGTTGAGTTTGATGCTCGGGTATTGATGCCCCACCCGGATGTGTTCTTTCATCATGCGTCCTCGCTCCTCTTGCGAAAGCAGGAACCATGCACGGGTTTTCACGAAGGGATAGACAAAAAGATACTTGTATTCACCCGGGCGGACACGCGAGCGCTTCTCTTCCTGAGAGGGATGAATGAATTCGTCCTCGTAAACCGATGTCTTGGATTGGCCAAGAAAGGAATACGGCGTGTCGAGGTAGTTTCCGAGTCCGGTGGCGAGCAGGCGGGCCGACATTTCCTGGAGCGTTTCCAGTTCATACGAAATCCGCCAGAGCAACAGTTCACAGTCGCCGCGGACCCCGATCAGAGAGAACGGCACAACCACCGCTCTACCGCGATAGTCGTCCACAACCTGTGCGAATTCATCCTTGCCTCTCTGGCGTTCGGCCGCGCAGAGGCGTCTCCACGCGGGATCGACCTTGTAGAAGGCGTAGTTGACGAACTGT
>CAZYBA010000006.1:19881-23685 GCA_964646105.1 uncultured Armatimonadia bacterium | reverse complement strand
GGGATCGGTGGAGCCCATGGCCAGTTATTCTACTCGATCGAAGGAGGGGTTCACCCTGCGGGACGACGTCCCCGGCGGCGGCGCGAGTGTTCTGGCAGAAGTTCCTCGAGAGTATCGTCTACGGTGACAATGCCGATGAGGCGGTCGGAACGATCGACCACCGGCACTGCCAGAAGATCGTAGTGCTCCAGTTGGCTGGCGACTTCCTGAAGGGAATCGTCGACACCTACCCGAACAACGCTGTCGCCTTCGACCATGAAATTCCAGACCGGAGTCGAGGGGGCGGAGACGATCAGGTCGCGCAGGGAGATCACTCCGGTAAGCCGTTCGTCATCGTCAACGACGTAAAGGTAGTAGATGGTCTCCGCTTTGGGAGCCAGTTCCCTGAGGAGATCGATCGCCTCCTGCGCGGTGACATGCACCGGGAGAGCGATGAATTCGGGGGTCATCAGCCCGCCCGCGGTGTCTTCGCCGTAGTGGAGCAGGTCCTTGACTTCCTCCGCCTCTTCGGCATCCATTTCCTCGAGCAATTCCTTGCGTTTGGAGCCGCTCAGGTCCTGAACAATGTCGGCCGCATCATCCGGTTCCATTTCCTCAAGGATGTCGGCGGCTTTTCCGGGGTCCAGCTGTTCCATGATGGCCCGCTGCACTTCCTCGTCGGCTTCGGTAACCGCGTCGGCCGCGGTCTCGACGGGAAGGCTCTCCAGCAGGGCGTTCCGCTCGGTGGGATGGAGTTGCTCGAGAATCTCGGCAATGTCGGCCGGGTGGAGACGTCGAAACCCGTGCAGGCTGGTTCGCAGGCGGATCACCCCGTCCTCGGACACCGCCGTCGGTTCGACGTCGCTCCAGGGTATGCACCCGGATCCGCGGGACAGCCAATCTCGGCATCCATAGGCGATCGCAGCGGGTAGAAGGCGTCGGAGCAGCGCACGATACCCGGGATCCACCCCCACCACCACCTGGAGTCCGTCGGCGACTGCCGCCAGTTGAACGTCGGCTACCCGCACCACCCGCAAGTCGTGTTTGTCGACAATCTGGCGGTCGAGTACGTCCCTGCGCAGGTGCAGGTCGCGGGGGGTGGCTTCGAACGGGGTATCCGATTTGCAGACGAGGCCTTGGCGGGTCAAGGCGCCGGCATGCACCAAACGTGTTTCCCGTCGGGCGTGGATCGCCCACCCGACAACCACTGGAGGCGAATCCTCGGATTCGGGCCAGCGGGCAATCATGTCGGCCAGTTTCCCGACCGATCGGCCGTCGGCATCGCGAACGGGATGACCGATCCAGCGGGTGAAGTAATCGACGGGAGGTTTGCGCACGCGGCATTGTACCGGCGGGAACGTCCCTCGTCGTCGTAGGGGTACAATCCGTCAATGCAAGGAACGGCACCGCGGATCAGGAGGATGGCGATGGAGACAATCACATTGGGCGGAGGTTGCTTCTGGTGTGTGGAAGCGATTTTCCAGGATTTGAAGGGTGTGGAAAAGGTTGAGTCGGGCTACACCGGAGGCCGAGTGGCAAACCCGACCTACGAGGAAGTGTGCAGCGGGACCACCGGACATGCGGAGGTCGTGCAGGTCACATTCGACCCGAAAGTGGTTTCGCTCGGGGACATCCTGCGTATTTTCTTCACGACGCACGACCCGACAACGCTGAATCGTCAGGGCAACGATGTGGGCACCCAGTACCGGTCGTCGATTTTCCCGCGTACCCTGGAACAAAAGAAGGTTGCCGAGGAGATTATCGCGGAAGTCAACAAGGCCAAAATATGGCGCAGCCGCATTGTCACCACCATCGAACCGTTCAAGGTGTTTTACAAGGCGGAGGAGTACCACCAAAATTACTTCAAACGCTTCACGGATCCGTCCTATGCAGGGCGTGAGAACATGAACGCCGGCTACTGCCAGTTCATCATCGCGCCCAAGGTGGCCAAGTTTCGGCAGAAGTACGCGGAAAAGTTGAAAAAGCCATAGGTGGCTTTCGGATTACCGCACCGTCGATGGATGCGCCTTGGCACGGTCCCGGCAGTTCCGTATGAACTCCAGGCTCCGCGCCAGGGCGCTTGTTTTCTCAGCCGGTTCCGATCCGGACAGCCCACATTCGTAGGCCATCGCGCCGGAGAATCCGATATCGGCAAGGGTCCGGAAAAGTCGGTCCCACTCGAAATCTCCCGAACCAGGCTCGAGTCGCGTGTTGTCGGCGAGATGAAGATGGCGCACATGGCGAGCATTTTCGCGCAGGGCCTGGTTCGAATCGGTTTCCTCGATGTGCATATGGAACAGGTCGGCCAGGATCGCAACCCCTGGGCTGCGTGACGCATCGATCACACGGGCGGCGTCACCGAGGCGACGCAGATAGTGTTGTTCGTAACGGTTCAGTGGTTCGAGCAGGAGCCAAGTGTGGTTTTCGGCGGCCCATGGTCCAAGTTCGTGCAAATGGGCCTCGAGCAGGGCGTCCTCGATCTGGATCGGGGTCCAGACGGGTGAGAGGTCGGGGACTCGCGGACCGCCGAAGATCGGTGGCACAATTTGGCCGGCGGCTCCCACGTCCCCGCAAAACTTCAGTATCTCCCGACATCGGTCCATGCTGCGGCGTCGTTTGACGGGATCCGGGTCCAGAAAATCGAAAGACCCGTTGCCCTCGCGGTCGCAATTGCCGCACACCGACGAGACGGGAAGAATTCCGGAGATTGCATCGGCTTCACGGCGGAGTTTGTCGACACCTCCCCAGGCGGACAATTCAATGGCTTCGGCGCCGTGGTCGCGTGCCCATCGGGCTTGGTCTTGAGGCTGGTTGCCGGGAAGCAGGCCCAATTGAACAGAAATTGTCATCGAAAACTCCTCGTGTGCATGGAGTTCGCAGGGCAGGACCGGGCTTCCTCCCCCACCCGGCTATAATGGGGACGTCGTGGAGATCTGGGATGTATTAGTGGTTGGTGGCGGGCATGCCGGTTGCGAGGCCGCACTCGCGGCGGCCCGCATGGGAGCAGCCACATTGATGGTGACCGGCCGCCTCGATCGGATCGCGTGGTTGCCGTGCAACTGCTCGATCGGTGGGCCCGCCAAGGGACATTTGGTGCGTGAGATCGACGCCCTCGGTGGTGCGATGGCGTTGGTGGGTGACGAAACCCTCACGCATTTGCGAATGCTCAACACGGGCAAGGGACCGGCCGTCCGGGCGTTGCGCGGCCAGGTCGATGTCGAGCGGTATCCGGCGGTCATGCGTCAGGTATTGGATAACACCGGAGGATTGACCGTTCGCGAGGGCATGGTCGAGGCTCTCTGGAGTGACGACCACGGGCTTCAGGGAATTCTGCTTTCCGATGGATCGCGATTGCGTGCACGGTCGGTTGTGGTCACCACGGGCACTTTCCTGCGAGGGCTGTGCCATCGGGGTTCCGATCGGTGGGAAGCGGGCCGGCGCGACGAGCCGGCGTCGGTGGGCCTTTCCGCCAGCCTGGAACGCCACGGCTTTCCATTGCTGCGCCTCAAGACCGGCACCACACCCCGCCTGGACCAACGCACCCTTGATTTCACGAAAACCGAGGAACAGCCGTCGGAACCCGACTGCCCCCCGCTGAGTTTCCGCACCCCACGTCGTCGCCTGGAGGGTTTGCTCTCGGCGTGGCTGACTTGGACCAATCCGCGGACCCATGATGTCATCCGGGAGAACCTGCATCGGTCGGCGGTATACGGCGGCCAGATCGAGGGAGTCGGCCCGCGTTACTGCCCCAGTATCGAAGACAAGGTGGTCCGTTTCGCCGACAAGGAGCACCATCAGGTATTCCTGGAAATCGAGGGATGGGAC
>CAZYBA010000006.1:19143-19871 GCA_964646105.1 uncultured Armatimonadia bacterium | reverse complement strand
GGGGATGTCGACCAGTCTGCCGGCGGATGTGCAGTTGGCGTTTGTGCGTACCCTTCCCGGATGCGAGTCGGCGGAGATCCTGATCCCGGGATATGCGGTGGAATACGATGCGGTGGACCCGCGCGAACTCACTCCGGGATTGATGGCCAAACGTTTGCCCGGACTATTTCTGGCCGGTCAAATCAACGGGACGTCGGGTTACGAGGAAGCCGCCGGCCAGGGCTTGCTGGCGGGTGCGAACGCAGCATTGCACGCACTGGGCAGGGAACCGTGGTTTGTACGCCGTTCGGAGGGTTACCTCGGGGTGATGGTGGACGACTTGGTCACCAAGGGTGTCAGCGACCCGTACCGGCTCCTGACTTCCCGTGCCGAGTACCGCCTCACCTTGCGTCAGGACAACGCCGACTTCCGCCTCACCGAAATCGGTCGCGGTCTCGGCTTGGTAGACGACATGCAATGGGATGTCTTCAACCGACGTCGCGACGGCATCGTGTGGGTGGCGGAACGTCTGCGCGCGGTGACGGTGACCGGGGCCGACAATGCCCGCCTGGCCTCGTTGGGCATCCCCGGAATCGAACATCGTCTCGACCTCCACGCCCTCGCGCGACGTCCCGAGGTCACCGAATTTCATTTGGCGGAATTCGCGGAGATCGATTCCGCGATCCATTTCGATGGCCTGGAGCAAGCGATGATCGCGGCGCGCTACACTCACTATGTCGAACGGGAAG
>CAZYBA010000006.1:16874-19107 GCA_964646105.1 uncultured Armatimonadia bacterium | reverse complement strand
ATGCGGCCCGGCGCGCCGACGATGTCCCGTTGCCTCCGGATCTCCCCTATCGGGAGCTCTCCAGCCTCGCCTCGGAAGCCAGGGAGAAGCTGTCGCGCCTGAAGCCGGTCTCGCTGGGCCAAGCGGCCCGTATTCCGGGAATCACCCCGGCGGACGTTTCGGTCCTGCGGGTCTATGTGGCGTCACAACGACGGCGCGCCACGGAGTCGACGATGTCGCCGACGGAGCCGCTTTCTGCTTGACAGCGCCATATTGCGTTGCCTGCCGTTCGGTTGGTTTGAATCAAAAACGCCCTCCGGATTCCCGGAGGGCGTCTTCGTGCGGGCAGACATTCCCATCTGCCGGGCTTGGATCCTAGAAGGCGATCACACTGCGGATGACGTTGCCTGTTTCCATCAGATGGAATGCGTCCTCGACATCGCCAAGCCCGATCGTTTGCGTCACCATGCGGTCGAGATCGAGCCGTCCCTGCAGGTAGAGTTGGGCGAGCAGCGGGAAATCGTGGCTCGGCAGAGCGTCCCCACAGTGGCAAACCCGCAGGTTGACCTTGTTCCAGTAGACTCCAGTGTCGATATTGCCGACGTTGAGCGTGACGCTGGCATCGGGCGGCGGGAACCCGATGTTGACCGCGGTGCCGTTGTAGTTGACCATGCGGACCGCCTGTTCGATGCAGTCCATGCGTCCGGTCGCTTCGAATGCGAAATCGACTCCACCTTCGTAACCGGGCCAATCATCGGTGACCAAAGCGCGCACGGCGGCGACCGGATCACCCTCCGATGCATTGACAAAATCGGTGGCGCCGAATTCCTTGGCCCAACCGAGCTTGACCGGATTCACGTCAACCGCAATGATCTGTTTCGCGCCTTGGATGCGGGCACCTTGGATCACGGAGAGTCCGACACCGCCGCACCCGACCACGGCCACGGATGCTCCCGGGAAGACATCCACCGTGTTCATGGTGGCGCCGACTCCGGTCACCACACCGCAGGCGAGCAAGCAGGCCTTATCGAGGGGCATGGTTGACGGCATCTTGACCGCGGCCTTGGCATTGACCACGGTCGATGTGGAGAATGTTCCGCAACGCAGGACCTGGGAGCACGCGGCACCGTCGGACGCGCGCTGGATGGCGGTTTTGGGGCGCAGGGCCATGTAACAGCGTCGGGGATCTCCGCGGCGGCACGCGGGGCAGTTCGAGCAGGGAGCGCGGTACGCAATGCAGACCGGGTCGCCGGGTGCGAGGTGGGTGACATTGGAACCGACCGCCCGCACCACTCCCGCGCCTTCGTGGCCGAGAATGATCGGGAACTTCATGCCCGCACCCGCCTGCATCTTGATGGTCAGGTCGGTGTGGCATACCCCCGACGCAACCACATCGACAATCACATCGTCCGGGGCGGGATCATCGATACGGATGTCGATGATCTCGACATCCTTGCCGGCTTCGGTGAGCACGGCCGCCTTTGCGGAAACCATGGAAACACTCCTTGTGCCTCGGAACATCCGGGGCGTAGTTGGGTTTGGTATTCGGGTCGTTTGCTCCCGATTCCTGTTGAGAGCGTCTGCACACGAAACGATCAGCCAGCGAGCACGGTGTCGCAACCGGCTGTTACGGCAGGCTAGCCGGCGATCCGGCGGATGACCTCGACAACGAGCCGGGCGAGTGCCTCGGGCGCATCTCGGTGCATGACCTCGAGTCCGTGCGAGTTCGCGACCGAAATCGCCAGGGTGATCGGCCGTGCACACAGGCCGGCTGCGGCGGCGCACGAGGCGTCGGATCCCCCACGGGTGAGAACGTGGAACACCACACCCGTGCCACTGGCACGCGCGGCATCGTCCACCCGCTGCAGGTCGTCCGGATCGGTCGGCGCATATCCGTCGGACGCCCAGCAGGTGGGCACGCGATCGACCACCAGATCGTTGTCAGGCGCCACCGGGGCGATCTCCAATGCAATGCAAACTTCGGGACGCAATCCTCCGAGAAGCCAAAGCGCCCCGTGTCCCCCCAGCTCCTCCGCGGTGGTGGCAGCGAACAACACCGCGTCACCGGTCCGGGTTTCGTCCCGCGCGGGTTCCGGTCGGTTCCGCGCGTCAATCCCGGGTTTCCCGGGGACGCCATCCTCAGGGTGGTCTGGCGCATTCGTCGTAATGTGCTGACGCGCAAGGGCCTCCCTGTCCGTGTCCCTGTGGTTGCGATTCGGACGGGAGGCCCTGCCGTGTCGTTGGTTCCCCGCCC
>CAZYBA010000006.1:0-16864 GCA_964646105.1 uncultured Armatimonadia bacterium | reverse complement strand
ACAACACCCCTTCCCCCATGCCCTCGCTGCGCAGGCGCAACAACGCTTGGAGCCAAGAAACCAAATCCACCCGATCGTCCAGGAACGGCGCGGCGATCCGTTGCCCCCCGGGTCCGTAGCGGCGAACGAAGCGTCGTTCCCGTGCGAGAACGACCCGCGCGCCGGGACGCACTCCGGAGGGCAACTCGTCACGCCGGAACCCGGTGTCGACCACGGCGTCTGTCCAAACGGGCGCTTTCCCGTCGCGCGCCCGCTGCACCGTTGAATCGGGATGGGTGGTGTGGACCGAGCCGAATCCCAGGATTCCCGGAAGCGGAGCGGAATCCGGCAGCAGGATGTCCACCGGGCATTCCCCCCATTTCCAAGGGTGGGCACCCCCGAGCGGGAGCACCGAAAGTGCTCCGTCCTCGCGGACCCGATGCACCATCAGGGCGATTTCGTCAAGATGTGCGGTAACAACCACGCGTGGCGCGGAGGGCAAGTGGCCCGTGGGACAAGCGAGCAGATTGCCCTTGGAGTCGACCCGCCAATCCACTCCCGCCTCGTTCAGGCAACGGATCACGATGTCGCGCACGGCAGATTCCACTCCCGGCGGGCCCGGGGCGGCAATCAATTCTTCGAGCAAGTCAATCGCGTCGGTCATGGCCTATTCTACGACGCAGCGACTGGAACCCGGACCTTGCCGACCGCGGTAGAATTTGCTTGTGGCCTTGCGTGTCGACCAGAAAATACCTTCCTTTGAATTGCCTGATGCCGCGACGGGCGTGTCGTTCGAGTCCAGATCCCTGGCGGGAAGCGACGCCTTGATCTTGTTCCTGCGCGGCACCTGGTGCCCGTATTGCCGGGAGCAGCTCCGCAACCTCTCGGATCGCTTTCCCATCCTGGAAAAAGCCGGTATCCGCGTGGTCGCGATTTCCTGCCAGAGCGAGGCATCGTTGCGCGCGTACGTCAACTCCAACCCATTGCCGTTCCCGTTGCTCGCCGATTCGTCTCGGCTGGTCGCACGCGCCTTCGGAGTCCATTACTGGTTGCGTTGGGATGGATTCCATCTCGCGCATCCGTCGCTGTTTATTGTCGACCGATCTGGAACCATCACCTTCGCGCACGTGGGCAAGACCATGTCTGATCTGCCCGTCGGACTCATTCTCGACCGTTTCACGGCCATTCTGGCATCGCCCTCCGCGGAGCAGCCGGCCTGATGGAAGACGAAAACGATGGCGTCAAGCCAAACGACAACGTTGTGTCAAACAATGTGCAGTCGGGCGATGAACCTCTTGAAACGGAAACGGTTCCCAGTGAAGGCCAAGACGGGCAGAGCGCCCACGTGCCTCTCCATCAGCCCGATCCCGTGGGTGACTTTGCTTCTGCAGCGTCGGGACAATCCGACCCAGACTCTACCGGGGCCGCCGATTCCCGGGATGCGGCAGACGTAAGTTCCGAAACCTTTTCGCCGATCACCGGTGCGTCGCCAGTGCCTGATTTGCCGGGGGCTGTTCGGCCCGATAATTCCAGACCGGCCGAATCCCAAGGTTCCAGCCTGGATCCGTCCGCGGTCCGCAGCAACGCTGGGCGCGCCATGCGCGAAGGGCGTTTTTCCGAGGCCGCCGATGCGCTTACCGAGCTGGTGGGAACGTACCGCGACGACAGTGAAGCCTGGCGGTTGCTCGGCGGTTCGCTGTCATCCCTCGGCGACACGGAAGCAGCAGTCGTGGCGTTCACCGAAGCCATGCGTTGTCGCCCCGGTGAAGCGCGTTCGCACTACAATCTGGCACTGGCGCTCGAGCGGGCCGGGCGCACGGACGCCGCCAAGGATCGGTACGGAGCCTGTCTCGCCATTGATCCGACCCATGCAGGGGCACTGGAGCGACGGTCGTTGCTGGGAACTCAGGCCATGTCGGAAGCAGCTGCATTCCCTACGGACACGGTCCCGTCACCCGCGGCGCAAACGGAATCGGGCGCCGCCGCTCCGCCAACTCAAGGACCGTCCGAACGTCGCCTGCAGCCCCCGGTTCCACCGTCTCGAAACGAATACGCCGATGCCGCCCCGCAGAACCAGCGCTCAAGCCGCTGGGGGGAAACTCCCCGCCCTTCCCCGGCGGATCGTGGTTCAGAAGGGCGTCAACGTCCTCTCCAACCCCGCCCGACTTCCGCCGCAGAGGCGGAGTTGCAGAGCAGCACGATTTTCGCATTGGGAATTGTCGGACTCGCCGGCGGGCTGACCTGCGGTTTGCCGATTCTGATATCGCCGGTTGCCTGGATGATGGCAAATCAGTCGATCGAGCGGATGAAGAAGATGGACGAAGTCGACCCGACAGTCAAGAACCAACTTCAGGCCGGACGAACCATGGGCATCGTCGGCACCACACTGCTGGCCCTGTTTGTCCTCTTGGTGTTGGTTTTGGTGATGATCGGGATCGCGGCCTGAATTTCGTGATCCGTGGGGACAACCCGGTCCGCGTGGTCTGGAAGACCGACCGTAGCAGATGGCATCAGGAACGGACGCGCCGTGCCGCTCCCGAGGGCGTCAACCTGACAATGATCCGTGGGAATGATCCTGCATCGTTGCTAGACGCATTGGCGGATGCGGACATTTTGGTGAGCGAACGGACGGTCGCGGTGGAAGCGTGGGAGGTCGAGAACGCCCCGAACCTCGGGCTGTTGCTGCGACTTGGCAGTCTGCCCGACCGCCTTCCGTTGGACACAGCCGTGGCGCGCGGCATCCCTGTCTGCATGGAACCGGTCCCGGTGCGCGGTCTGCGCCGAACACGCGCTCATGCTCGCGTTGGCATTGCTACGGGGTTATCCGAGGACAAATTGCCGGTTTACAACCGAATCCGGACTCGGACCGTCGCGGCGCACCGACGAGGATACGTTTGCATACAACTGGACCAAGCGTCCTTCACTGGGAACCTTGCGTGGTTCCGATGTCGGGATCCTCGGCATGGGAGGAATCGGAGCCGAGATCGCGTTTCGTTTGCGTGGATTCGGCCCTTCGTCGGTGCGGTACACCAAGCGGACCCCCTTTACCCCGTCCATCGAGGAAATGCTCGGCGCGCGGGCAGACTCGCCGGAGAACGTCTTGTCCGGCAGCGACGTGATTTTCTGCCTGCTTCCCTACGGTCCGGAAACCGATCGTTGGCTCGATGCGCAACGCTTGGCGACACTGCGGCCCGGATCGTTTCTCGTGACCGTGGGCAGCGGGAGTGTGGTCGACGAAGCGGCAGTGCTGGAAGCGGTGCGTTGCGGGAAACTGGCCGGAGCCGCATTCGACACGTTCGAATGGGAACCACTTCCTGTCGACCACCCGCTCGCGATTGCGGGTTTGGATCCCGATTCAGGAATCCTCATCTCGCCGCATGTGGCGGCAGTGGGCGGCCCAGACAATTCCCCGGACGGTTGGGATGAAATCCGGCGATGGATGTCGGGCGAAGCGTTGCGTCACCGCATCGCATGATCCACGCCTTCGGGCCATGGGGCGTTTCTCGAGGATCGGCGCACAAGTTCGGAGGCTGGCGGCCGTTCACCACAAAAAGACACCGCCGGGCGCTGGATGGCCCGGCGGTGTTTTCGACGCGGATCGATTACCCGGCAGCCTCGGCCAGTTGGACGAATTGGTCGATATCGGCGCGGACAATATCGAGTGACGAAGTCCAGAAGGCTTCGGTGCGGATATCGATTCCAAATCGTGCCCCCAGTGTGGCGGCGTCGGCGAGACCGGTGGACGACAGCAGGTCGTCGTAGCCGGCGCGGAAACCATCGGGATCCTCCTGGTAGCGCGCGTACAATCCCAGTCCGAACAGCAGTCCGAACATGTAGGGATAGTTGTAGTAGGTGGATCCGTAGTAGTGGCCTTTGACCGCCCACATAAACGGGTGCAGTTCATCGGAGAGACCATCGCCGTAGGTCGATTTCTGCGCTTCGACCATGTGGTGGCACATTTCGTCGACGGAGAGGTCGCGTTCCCGTCGGCCGGCCAGTGCCGCCTGTTCGAACCGGTAGCGGCTGGTGATGTCCACCACGACCTGGCAGGACCCTTGCAGCGATGCCTCGAGGATCGCGAGGCGTGAGCCGGGGTCGGTGATCTGCGACAGAGCGGCGTTCTTGACAATGGTCTCGCAGAAGATGCTGGCGGTTTCGGCGAGGGTCATCGGCGTGCTGGACTGGATGGGTGTCCGTTCCTTGAGGCAGAGGTTGTGGTAGGCGTGGCCGAGTTCGTGGGCGAGGGTGGAGACACCATCGAACGACGGTCGGTAGTTTTGGAGAATGCGGGAAACACCGGGGACCACTCCCATGCAGTAGGCGCCGTCCCGCTTGCCGGGGCGCGGCTCCGCGTCGATCCACTGTCCTGCGAACGCGGTGCGTGCGAAGTCGCCCATCTTGGCGCTGTAGCGGTCGAATTGTTCGGCGACAAACCGGGTTCCGGTGGACCAGTCCCAGGTTTCCGACTCGTTGCCGACGGGCGCGAACAGGTCGTACCAGGGCAGTCGATCGGCACCGGACACCAGCTTGGCCTTGGCACGCAGGTAACGGCGGAAGTCGGGAAAGCTGTTCTCGGCAGCCGTCAGCATGGCCTCGAGGGTCGCACGGTCCATTGCGTTGTGGAAGCAGGTCGCGTCCACCGGATCGTCCCATCCACGCCGGCGCATCAGGACATTGGTTTCGTGCTTGATGCCGTTCATGGCCGCGGCGAGCGGCATGGCGACGGTCTTCCAAGCCGCGAGTTCTGCTTCGTAGGCACGTTGACGCAGCCCGCGGTCGGGGTCGGTGGCGAGAGCGCGCACGACCGACATCGGTTCCATTTCGCCGTCGAGGGGAACGGTAAGTTGGGAAGTCATGTCGCCGTGCAGGCGGGCCCAGGCACTCGATGCGCCCAACGAGAGTTCACTGGCCAGGGTTTCCTCACCCGGGGCCATCAGGTGACGAGCCGCTGTGCGCGCTTGGTGGAGGGGGAACTCGTGGGCGCGGGCAATTTCCGAGACCCGCATCAACGCGTCGGTGTCGAGCGAACCCAGCCACGCGGTGTAGCGGGTCTCCAACTCGTCGAGAACGACATTCTCGCGCCGGAGTTCGCTGTACCGGGCCTGCGCCGCACTGTCGCGGGAATCGGTGGTGACCAATCCCATGACATAGGCATAAAGAAGCCGGATGCGTTGACTGATGTCGTTGAGCGTATTGGTCGCCGCGTCGTAGGCGATCCGGTCAGCATCGGTGAACGCCGCGGCGGGACGTTCGGCAATGCCATGTTGGTCGAACAGCGCTTTGGCGGAGCCGATCGCGGCGACGGTATCCGCAAACGCCGTTTCGAATTCGGTGGAGTCGAGGGATGGGAAGAAGGGAGTGAGATCCCAGCGGGGTAGGTTTTCAGCCATGGGCGCAGTGTACCCCGCCCCGATTTCCGGGACGTTACCAAGCCATCCGCCGACCACTCTGGCACTGTGCGCGACGGAACCCCGACATCGAATACACTGCCTCCCGACCAAACCCATTCCCAGTTGCGCCGACGGCATTCCCGATCGTCACGCGGAGCCTTCCCTCGGCGTCCGCAGTCCGGTTCCAGTCCCCTGTTCGGCAACTACCGGGTTCACCAATGTTCCGATTGGCTCGATGGTTACCGACATGACCTGTCCCGGCAGCACCGGCCCTACTCCGGCGGGAGTTCCGGTCGCAATCACATCCCCGGCATCGAGGCAGGTCCAACGCGAGAGATAGGCAATCAGAGCGGGAATGGAATGGATCATGTCCGCACTGGCCCCGTCTTGTCGACATTCACCGTCGACCTCGAGGCGGATACGGACCGTATTCAGATCCGGAATTTCGTCGGCAGTGACCGCCACCGGTCCCATGGGTCCGAACGAGTCGACGGACTTGGGCAGGAACCACGGGTGACCCTTGGCCTGGTTCGCTTTCGAACGTTCCCGCGCGGTCATGTCGTTGAAGATCGTGTATCCAACCACATGCGCCAACGCATCGGCTTCGGGGATGTTGCGTCCCCCGGACCCGAGCACCACCATCAGTTCCGCCTCGAAATCGACACGTCCCACCCAATCGGGAATTCGCACGGCCTCCCCCGGCCCGATGACCGTGTTCGAGCCTTTCAGGAAAACAACCGGTTCCTCGGGCACTGAATTGCCCAATTCGCGGGCGTGTTCGGCATAGTTGCGCCCGATCGCAAGGATGCGGCGGGGCCAAGGGAACGGCGCGGCAAGCGGGGTCCGGGCGGGCAATGTCCAGTCGTCACGGACGGCAAGCGTGGCAATCCGTAACGGGAGTTCGTTGTCCTGCAAAGCCTCGAGAACGGTTTTCGGAGCGTGCGGGAATACCGCATCGAG
This sequence comes from uncultured Armatimonadia bacterium, assembly GCA_964646105.1. Classification (GTDB taxonomy): domain Bacteria; phylum Armatimonadota; class Armatimonadia; order Armatimonadales; family Armatimonadaceae; genus CAIRTT01. The sequence continues at coordinate 10,535 of CAZYBA010000006.1, read as the reverse complement.
CCGCAACCAATCCCCTTCGGGCAGTTGCGCCAGTACATGGGCGTGGTCGGCGGTGAGTGCGTATTTCATGGGTTTGGTTCCGGAGTTGCTAAAAAGAGGCTACAGCGTATCGGACCGCAGACGTGCCTTGCGGATCAGGAAACGCTCGGTGGCCCGTCGCAGATCGTCGAGATTGGCCTCGGCGAGTTGTTCGTTGGCGCCAAACACAAACGTCGGCACGTTGCGGATTCCCGCGGCGTAGGCGGGGTTGTCAAACCCGAGGATCTGGCCGGCATGACATTCGCTCGCAATCGATGCCTCAAGCGCATCCGGGTCGAGGCCGACGTCCTGTCCGATCCGGCGCAAGACGGCGATGTCTTCAATGTCGGCGCATTCGAGCCAGTACGCCTTGTAGATCGCTTCGTGCCAGGCGCGTTCGGTTTCGGTGTCGATGGAGCGTGCGTATTCGGCGCCGAGCAGTGCCCGGTGGGTGCGGACGAAGCCGGGGCGCGGCTCCGGAAACACCACCCGTTCGTCATCGCAGAAAAGATCGAAGCGATCCTTCGGGCGGTGCGGGTCGCGGGGAGGCAACGGTCCCGGACTGGACGGCGGTCCTTCGAGTTCGGGCGGGTAGAGTTCCGCGCCGATCCACTCGAAGGCAATGTTGAATTCGCGTTCGAGGACCTCGGCCTGCAGGAAGCCGACCCAGCACCATGGGCACAGGTAGTCGTGGAAGAGGGCGATGTTGTCGCGGCGCACGCGGGGGCGCAGTTCAAAGACGCTGGACACGGTCGCGATTGTACCTCCGCCGCGGGCCGCGGGTAGAATGGGCCTATGCCGATCCGGATTTTCCAAGGGCGTTACGCCCGCCCCGAGTTGCTTGTCGATACCGCGTGGCTTCAGGATCATCTCGCCGACCGCGGTGTGCGCATCGTCGATTTGCGCCCCGCCGCCGACTACGCGAAAGGGCATGTTCCCGGGGCGGTCAACCTCGACGAAGCGGGCTTGCGCAATGTCTCGGACAACGAGACCTACCTGCCTGCCCCCGACGCGTTCGAGGCAATGGTCCGCAAGATCGGAGTCGATCGTCGCACCCGGGTGGTGGCGTACGACTCCCAGGGCGGTCGATCCGCCACGCGGCTTTGGTACTGCTTGAATGTCTTCGGGCACGATCGATTTTCGCTGCTGGACGGCGGCTGGGGGAAATGGGATCGGGAACGACGCCCGGTGACCACAGATGCCCCCACGATCACTCCCAGCAACTTCCGCGGGTCGTCCCGGCCCGGTGCCTTTTCCTGTCCGACTTCGGCGGTTCTTTCGCGCAAGCCGGGAACCGTGGTTCTCGATGTTCGCAGCAAGGACGAGTACACGGGTGTCAAGTCGATGGTTCCGGGAAAGTCGGGCGGACGGATACCGGGGGCGGTGCACGTGGAGTGGCTGGAAAATCTCGAACCGGAGACCCAGCTATTCCGGAGCGCCGACGATTTACGTGCCCTGTACAACAGTCGTGGAGTGACTCCGGACAAGGAGGTTGTCACCTACTGCCAATCCGGCGGGCGGGCCTCGTTGTCGCTGTTCGCGTTGCACCTGCTCGGTTTCCGACGGATCAAGATGTATTACGGGAGCTTTGCGGATTATTCGGCACGCAACTCTCCGTTGGAAAAGTAAACGGGCCTCTGCAAATCAGCGTTGATTCGGCGCACCGTCGACACAGGTTTACCTAGGGCCCGGCAGCCCGACGTCAACGGATCGTTGCGACATTCCGTTCGTCGGTGATAACATTTGGGTCGCTTGGACGGTTGGCTCAGCGGTAGAGCACTGCCTTCACACGGCAGGGGTCGGGGGTTCGAATCCCTCACCGTCCACTCACAAAAGCCCGCGGATACTCAAATCCGCGGGCTTTTTTCATGCGCTCGAGAGTGCGCCATCCCGCGTGGACGTGATGTCCCGGGTTCGATCGTCGACTCCCCCGGCAGTCTGTCCGCCGTCCGAACACGGGTCGACACGGTGCCTGCAACCGCGCTGTTGTGTCCGAAGCGAATTGCTGTCACCGCTCCGGCCCCGCGAATCCGTCCCCCATTTCTCCTCGCCGTGATCTGTTCGGCCGCGAGCGTGGTGCCGCACCGTTCCATCTGGCGAGTGTTCCGCAGAGACATGCTGCCGCCCCCCGATGGGTGAACCGTTGACGATCCCGTTCCCCAGCGTCGGCAAGTGCCGTCGATTCATGAGTATCCAGCCCGGTGTGCTTCATTCCGGTGAACGTTGCATGGGATTGCATCGCGACGTCAACGACCGGCTGGATCCGTACGACGGTGTCGCATTTGGTTTGCCGCAAGACAACGGCAACGTCATTAAATACCGTCCTCCGGGGTGACTCCGGAACCTGGGGTCGTTGTCGCCAGCCTGTTCCGGACAGAGCGCCGACAGGGTGAGCGCCAAACGTGCTTCAGTCGGCAGCGGGATGCCCGGTTACCGCCGAGTCATCGCCCCGTCCGCGATTTCCGACGGAGGCGGATTCCGCGCGCACCGCGCCATGAGCACTTTGCGCGATTTTTTCTCATCTCAGCGCTTCCGGATCGGTGACCGTCCGGTGCAGTCCCGATGTAACTCCCCGACTTTGCTCAATCACTTGGCGTAACCAATCGGGCCATCTGCCCGATCCATTCCTGGAGACACACTCAATGAACCTGACAATCCATATGCCCACTCCCGCCCTCGCTGTCATTTCCGTCGCGGGAATTGCGCTCTCGGTCGGCTGCGGCACGCGGGAATCGCCACGCAAGCCCCCGGTCACCGTGATCGCCATTGACCGAAGCGGATCCTCGGCAACTCCCGGACAACGTCGGGCATTGCTCGACAATGTCGATTTGCTGGCCAACTACGCGCGTTCGGAAAAGGCACTGGTGGACGTCTGGGCGTTCGATCACGACGCCGTACGGATCAGTGGTCCCGCGTTGGTGAAGAGCAACCTGCTGGAGGTCAAGGCCGCGATTGTCGACCCAACCCACCGGGCTCCCAAGGGAACTCGCCCGGGTGTGTTGGTGGAACGGCTTGCCAGCGACCGTGCATTGGGCGAAGCGGTCGAGCGCAGTGCCCGTCCCTTGCGGGTGGTGATCCTCACCGACGGCGGCATTGACGACCCGATCGACAAGGTCCGCCTCGCCAAGGCGTGCAAGCAGTTGTCAACCCGTTTCCCAGGGTTGTCGCTGCGCATCGCCGGAATTGTGCCCGAGCTGCGCCCCGATTGGGATTCCGCGGCGCGAACTGTCGCCGACTACCGCTGCGCAACATTGCTCGATTCCTCCGCGTTGGTACGCGAGACATTCGGCGACCGCCGTTGACGAAACCGCGTTCGGTTTTCTCGAAAGGAAACATATGATGGAAACCCCCGAAAATCCGTCGCCGGAATCGCCCTCGGGACGCCTGCACGCGCGTTTGCGCCCTTCCCACCAGTCGGTAGTGCCCTCGAACCCGACTGGACGCTCCGCACTCCTCAAGGACTATGCCCTGCCGCTGGTCGCGAGCAATCCGCAACGTTACGACACCTTGCTGGAGGAAATGGAACCGCTGGTTCCTGCCGCCGCAATCGCCGATATCCGGCACAAGCGTACTTTGCTGGAGGATGCCATTGCCAATTTTCACCAAGTGCGGGCGGATGCGTATTCCGAATTGGAAACCTGGAACGAAAACGCGCGGGCGGCCGACCGTGCAATTGACGAATGCTTGCAAGACTTGCGTGACGAGCGGGCGCGTGTGGATGCCGAAACCCTCGATCGGGTTGAGTTGGCCCGGGCGCGTCGCGTCGCAGCGCGCAAGGCCTTGGTTGTGGCGATGGCCGAGGCCGGGATGGATGTGAGCGGTGTTGCGGCCGACCCCGACGATGAAGACAGCACCCCACGACCCCCGAGTACCCCGTCGCGGGCGGAAGACGTTGGCGGACAAGCGACAACCGAAACCGCCCCACGCGGTGCCGTCGCAAGGCTGGCCAACCCGTTGCAATGGCTCAGATCCCGCGGACAAGATCTTTCGCCTGCCGCGCGATCCACGATGCCGCCGCCCGAGCAACCCACCCCTTCCACACCGCCACGCCCCGCTCGAGTCTCCGCTCCCGACGGGGGCAACGACAGCATTGTTCGGTACGTTGTCGGAGACATCGAGGCGGCGGTCGCGGTTCGGGCAAAGCCATTGGAGGCGTTTGCCGTCGACCATGGACTCCCCAGGCAGTGGTTTGCAGCGGGCAATCCGACGACCGAGCCCCTATGGTTGACCATCGCGCTTTGGCTACCGAGGTTTCTTCCGACCTTTGTGTGCGGGGGTCTTTTCGGGATCAGCCTGGGCCAGGTTCTCGGCATTGTCGATGTGCGGACATTGATCACGTCCCCGGATCTGGAATCCTTGCCTGGCGCATTCGCCGCGGCTGCGGGCGTGGTCATCTTCACCGCAATCGGTCGCACCATCCAACCGTTCTGCGCGTACACCGGCCAGTTGTGGGCGCAATGGATGATCGCGTCCACGGGTGGCGTGCGTGAGCGCATCGGTCGCATTTTGTGGTGCAAGGCGATCATCGGTCTCGCCTACGCCGTCTCGGTCACTTTCGCGCTCGTTCTGATCGAGGCCAATGTCGAACGTCACGGACTGTTGCGCGCGTTCCTCGATCGAGACACGAACCGTATCCTCGCGGGTGGCCAGAGCAACGCGCCAACCGCAGGACCCCAGGGTGCCGAAATCTGGTTCCTGGTGCTCAGCATTGTTCTTCCCTACGTTCTCGCCCAATGGACCAGCGGATGGATACACGGTTGGACGTCCGCCGCGAAAGACTGGCTAATTTCGCTGCACACCGTTGAGGTCGCCAGGGTACGCAAGGCCGAATACGAAAAGGAGGTGGAACGCCTCGCGCAAAGCAATGCCCTCGCTCTCGAACATCATCACCAAATCCTGCGATCGCGGCTACAGTCCCCCGAAGACACCAAAACGATTGTACGTGCGCCGGACACCGAGGCGCCGTCCGCGTTCGACGACGACATCCCGGCGGAGTTCGGGGCCGAATTGGACCATTTCCTCCCGGCCACGGAGCGATTGCCGGAGAGCGAGAGCCTGGGTGCGCCGCCTCCGGAAGCATCGGCTCTCATCAACGATCTGGATCGGGTTCAACCATCGTTGGGGCAGGGTACCGCTCCGGCGATTGTCTCCGACGCCCTCGGTTCCGGACCCTTGACTCCCGTCGCCATGGTTGCGCTGGCGCGGATCGAAAATTCGGACGCCGAAGGCGAATTGCGCATGGTCCGAGCCCGCCGGATGCAGGCATTGGAACCGATCGACCGCGAAATCGCCCGCTACGAAGCGTTGCGCGTTGACGAACGTCATTCGCTGCCATCGGAACTCAACGGGAAGATGGATCTGGCGTATTCCGTTTTGCAACGTGCTGCGGGTTCGTACCAACGTTCGTTCGAAGCACTGCGCCGGCGTTGCGACCGTCTCGGACGCCGTGACCTTCCGGCGTTGGTCCATCGCGCCCTGCTTGACAATCCGACTCCACGGAAGTAGTTCGGTCCATCCGGTACGGACCCATTCGTAGTCGGGTGTGAAGTCTGTGGCCCTTCACTCCGGTTCAGACAACACAGGCCTGCGTACACAAAAAACCAGCCCACAGGCACAGTGCCTGCGGGCTGGTCCGTTTTCCACCGGATCCGTGGGAAACTCATTCGGAATCGCCATCAGAACCCCTTGAGGCGACTCTCCGCGTCCCCGAATCGGTCCAGACGAACTCCCATGCGGTCCATCAACGACAAATACAGGCTGCAGAGTTTGCGATTGTCGTCGCCCTTGTCACGGTAATTGAGGACCCGGCCGGTTTCGATGGATCCTCCGAGTCCGCCGACAGTGATCACCGGGAGGTGGCTGTTGTCGTGCATCGAACCCGAGTACATGTTGGAGAGCCAAAGGACGCAGGTGCTGTCGAGCACAGTCCCCGTGCCTTCCTTCATCGAATCGAGTTTGCCCGCCAGGTAGGCGAGTTGGGTGACATAGTGGCGTGTGATCCGCTCGTACCCGTCGGAATTGTCGCTGTGGGATGCGATGTGGTGACCGTCGTTCACATTGAGGAACGGGTAGAAGAGGCCGGAGAGGTCGCGGCACATCAGCATGGATGCGATGCGGGTCTTGTCGGTCTGGATGGCCAGCGCGACAATGTCGCACATCAGGCGCATGTGATCGCGCAGGTCCTCGGGAAGACCGTCGTCGGGGCGTTTCATGGCAACCAGCGGTTGGTTGCGCCCCTTGGCGTTGTCGGATGCCTTGAGCATTTCGCCGCGCATCTTCTGCGCCCGTTTCTCCACCTCGCGGACCGAATGGAAATATTCGTCAAGTTTGGCACGATCGGCCTGGCTCACCTTGCCACGCAGCGTCGCCGCATCCTCGCGAACCCGATCGAGAACACTGGTCATGCGTTGGCTGCCGTTGTTGTCGAAAAGGCTGTCGAATGCGAGCGCCGGATACACCTCGCTGGGAACCGGCGAATCACCGTTCAGCCACGAAATATACGAGCTGTAGGCCATCGAGAAATTCGACTCGTGATAACCGGTGAGCGGCTTCTCGCAGGCCAGCACCAGACTGGGCTGGATGGTCTGCTGTCCAATCTTGGCGGCAAGCACCTGGTCGACACTGATCCCACCGTGGAGAACCGCCCCGCGCGTGAGGGGCATCCCCGACAAGATGTTTCCGGTCATGCCCGGATGGATTCCGACCCCGGTCGACGGCCGGTTGTAGAGGCCGTTGATGACATTTACCTTGGTCTTGAGCGGCTCGAGCGGCGTCAGGCTCTTCTTGAAGACCATGGACTCGCCGCTTCCCGATGCTCCCCAGTTGTCGGGGCTGATGCCGGTGCCCATGAACTGGACCACAAAGCGTTTGGGCGGTGTCCCGATGCGGGTGGCGGCACCCCAGACGGGCAATGATTCCAGCCAAGGGAGGGCCATGGCTACGCCGGCGCCGCGCAACAACAGTCTGCGGGAAACTCCCGATGCGTTTTCGTGTTCGATTGGGTTCATGTCAAGGTTCTCAGGGCGTGTTCGCACGCCGGGTACGGAATTGCGGGCTCGTGACGATGGTGTCGATCAACACCCCGACCTTGCCGTCATTCTGGTCCAATTGCCGCCGCATCGCCGCCAACGTTGGTTCGTCGGAGGGCAACAGTGTACGCCCTAGGCCGTAGGATAGCAGTTTGCGGCAGAAGTTGTCTAGGAAATCGGACTGACGTCGCTCTTTCAGAAGTTCACGCAATCCTTCGACTCCGGACTTTTCCACACCTCCCGCAAAGGGTGCCCTGGTGTCGACCGGCTTTCCTCCCATGTCGCGGCTGCGTCGCTCCCCCACCGGACCGAAATTTTCGAAGACGAGCCCGTACGAGTCGAAGCGCGCGTGGCATCCGGAGCAGGCGGGGTTGTTGCGGTGGGAGGCGAGCATTTCACGGAGCGGGCGGTCCATCTTCCCTTCGTCCTTGGGGAGTTCGGGAACCATCGGGGGAGGAGGCGGGATTCGTTCGCCCAAAACCCTCCGGACCACCCAATAGCCACGCTTGACCGGACTGGTTCGCAACCCCGACGCGTTCTGGGTAAGGAAGACCCCCATCGGCAAGATTCCCCCACGTCCCACCCGGTCTGCGTTTTCCACTTTGACCCAATTGGCCAGCGTGGCTCCCGAATCCGGCAAACCGTAGTGCCGAGCCAGGGGGGCGTTCACAAACGTGTGGGTACCGTAGAGCATGTCGAGCACCCGGCGGTTGTTTTGGAACATATCCAGCAAGAAGCGGACCGGTTCCTCGAACATGGCCGAGCGCAGATTGTCGTCGAAGTTGGGAAATCTCTCGCGGTCGACTGCGCTGTGTTCTTCAAACCGCCGGAAATCGAGCCAGTTGCCACCGAATTCCACGGCCAGCGCCCGGGTGCGGGGATCCTGCACCATGCGCCGCGCCTCGGCAAGCAACATCTCGGGCCTTCGCAGTTCGCCCTTCGCCGCCCGTGCCAGCAATTGGTCGTCGGGCATCGAACTCCAGAGGAAATAGCTCAGGCGACTCGCCAACGCGTAGTCCGAAAGCGGCATTGTCTTTCGTTGCGAAGCCGGCTTGATCGGCGCATTGACAACCGAATCCACGCGGAAAAGAAACCGCGGGGAGAGCAGAATGCGCACCACCGAGTCGCGGATCGCGTCCTCATGCCCCAGCTTGTCCACGACCCGCAACCGTTGGTAGGTCGCCATCAACTCGGACTTTTCCGGTGTGGAAAGCGGTCTACGCCAAGCGCGCTCGGCGAAACGAAGCAAGGCTTGCCGATGGCGCGGTTCGGCTGCGGCACGATCCTTGTTCTCTTGCTCGATCTGCGCGGTCGAGCGTTCGAAATACTTGTCGTAGGCGGCGAGAGTCTCCGCAATTCCCCCGTTGCGCTTCGCCTTCGCCAGGTAGAGGTCGCGGAACTTGCGGATCTGGGGAGGCGATGCGCAGGCGCGGTCCTCGGAGCGTGCGAAATTGAATTCCGAGTCGCGGGTCACCAAGATGGTCCGTGCCTCGTTGCGCTCGTAGAAAATACCTTGCAGGTACATACGTTCATTGAACGCCGCCACCACCGCGAAGTCACGCCAGAGCGTGTCGAGTTCGGCGCGCGCCGCATCGTCGAGGATCAACTCCATCAACGGCGCGTCGTCCCGGAAGTAACTGGTCGCGTTGTGAGTGCCGCCCGTGAGGAAACGCCCGGACCGTTCGTACTGGGCGTCCCCTTCCATCAAGCCACGTTCGTCGACATAGAACGCGTCGGGAAACACGGAAGCAAATTCGGTGAACGAAGCCAGATACGGCGCGCGGGCGGACTGATCTGCCGGCACACCGAGGTCGGGATCGTTGGATCCGACAGCCAAGCGCCGTGGATCGAACTTGCGACGCGTCGCGGCGTAGAGATGGTCTTTCCACAGGACATTCGTGTAGCTGCCGGTGGCAAACTCGCCGGGGACATTCAGGTTGGGGTGGCTCCATGCGATCCTGCGGCGCAGCGAAACAATCCAATTGCGAATCGATTCACACTCCGCGCGCGGGGCTTGCTCGCGTGGCGAGGATGGTTTGGGAAGAGCATCGAAGCGGGCGCGCAGCGAAGCCAGCGGACCAACCGTGGGCGCGGACGCGTCGGTCACGGTTTTCCATACCAAATCCAGGTACCGTCCGCTCAACCGGGAGTCTTTCCCGATCGTGGCCAGGGTAGCGTTCGGCATCCCGAGATCCGCGCGGTGGCGGTAACGCCACGCTGCGGCGAGGTAGTCGGCGATGTCGGTTGGTTGCCGTCGGTAGAAGTCGACGATGCGCAGTACGCAGAACTTGTCGCGGTCGGTTTCGGCAATGACGGGATGGCTCGCGAACGCAAAACCGTTGGAGGTCAGCGCCAGGTTTTCCGCGATGGCGCGCGCCGCCTCGTAATACTTTTTCGCCAAGGCCGGGGAGAGCGTCAGCGACTCGCCGGTGTTGTCGAATCCTTCCTGATTGGCCGGGTCAACCGGAAAAGCCTTGGAGGGGCGCAGGTCGACACCGGTCAGGTCGCGTACCGTGTTGTCGAGTTCGGCGTTGGACAGGCGCCGGGCAAGAACAGGCCCCGGGTCGCCGGCGGTGCGGGAAATCTCGAAAGCACGGACATCCCGGATCCAGTCCATCACCAACTCTCGCTCCTTGGCAGTTGGCTGTTTGGAACCTGCCGGAGGCATTTCCACCAATTCCATACGTTCCCGAGCCAATGTCCAGTGGCTCAGGTCCTTGATGACCGTATCCAAACGCGGATACTTGCCGAGGTCGAACTGCGCGGCCGGTTTCGATCCGGAATGGCAGGGATCGCAGGTGCGCTTCAGGATGGGGCGCACCTGGGACTCGTACCGCTTCTGCAGGGCCGTCGGTCGAGTGTCGGGTTTGGCAGGCGAGGGAGGGGCCGTCCACGCGAGCGCCACCGGGATGGCAGCCGCGAGAGCGACGAGAACGGCAGGGGCAAATGTTCGGTTCGACATCATCGTTAAGGGCAAGCCACGGAATCCGTTCCGAGACCCAATCGAGTATAGCCGAGCGTGGCCGTAACGTCCCTACGCAACTTTGAGTAGCGACAGGATCGCGCTCCAGAGGTACCATCGGCGCAACAATCATCAATCGGGCCCCACCCGATTGTGGGCGCATGACCGAAGGGTTCCCGAACCAATGTGGGATATTCGGGTTTGACCGCGCCCTGTTTTGGAGAGGAATGGAAATGGAACGCAAGACAGCGGCGGATTACCCGCAAGAATTGTTGGATCTCTTCGACAAATACGTTCACGGCGGCATCGACCGGCGTGCCTTCCTCGATGGTGCCCAGAAATTCGCGACCGGCGGTGTCACCGCCGTTGCGCTCTGGGAGAGCCTGCGCCCCAATTACGCGTGGGCCCAGCAGGTCGCCAAGGACGATCCGCGCATTGTCACGGAGCGGGCGACCGTGGACAGTCCGAATGGCAACGGCAAGATCGCGGGCGTTCTGGTCCGGCCGGCGAAGGCCCGCGGGAAGGCC